>NZ_JASDCW010000020.1:0-65862 GCF_030407685.1 Planococcus sp. APC 3906
TTTGCAAACCACTCTCCATAAAGACAAAAACCCATCCAAGCCTATGGATGGGTTTTTTTCATATCAACTAAAAAGGAAATATACACTCTAATGCTATTTCAAAATAAGAGATTTTTCGGATTTTGTAATTAATTGAAGTTTCACATTATCGGAATTTAGGATAGAATTGTTGAAATACTATATGTTATAGTGTTATTTAAATACTTTAGTGCGTTGAAGGGAGAAAGTGCCATGCGTTATTTAACTGCAGGAGAATCACACGGTCCACAATTGACAGCAATAATAGAAGGTCTGCCGGCACAATTGCCTTTAACGGCGGAAATGATCAACAAAGAGTTGAAACGCCGCCAAGGCGGCCACGGCCGCGGCAGAAGAATGCAAATCGAGAAAGATACGGTGGAGATTGTCTCTGGCGTTCGGCATGGCAAGACTCTTGGCTCACCAGTCACATTGGTTGTTAAAAACGATGACTGGAAGCATTGGACGAATATCATGGGCATTGGCCCGATTGAAGAAGATGATGAAGTGAAACGCCAATTGACACGTCCCCGTCCGGGTCACGCAGATCTTAACGGCGGTATGAAATATGGCCATCGCGATTTGCGCAATGTCCTTGAACGGTCATCAGCGCGTGAAACAACAGTCCGGGTAGCGGTTGGGGCTGTGGCGAAGCAATTGCTGGCGGAACTGGGTGTTGAAATTGTTTCGCATGTAACTGAAATCGGCGGGATTAAAGTCAATCCGCAAAGCTACCAAGGCATGAGCGCTGCTGAAATCCGCGAATTGGTCGAGGCGGATGCGGTGTATTGCGCGGATCCATCTGTTACGCAGCAAATGACCGACCTGATCGATGAAACGAAAAAGAATGGCGATTCGATCGGCGGCACAGTCGAAGTGATTGTGGAAGGCATGCCTGCTGGAATCGGCAGCTATGTGCATTATGACCGCAAGCTTGATGGTAAAATGGCTGCTGCAATGATGAGCATCAACGCTTTCAAAGGCGTCGAGTTCGGCTTAGGTTTTGAGATGGCGAGATTGCCTGGCAGCAAGGTCCATGATGAAATTTTGTGGAACGAGCAGCAGGGCTATACCCGCAGCACGAATAATCTGGGCGGCTTTGAAGGCGGCATGACAACGGGAATGCCGATTGTGGTGCGCGGCGTGATGAAGCCGATCCCGACACTTTATAAACCGCTTCAAAGTGTTGATATTGACACGAAAGAACCTTTCCAAGCGAGCATCGAACGTTCAGACAGCTGTGCGGTACCGGCGGCGTCGATTGTTGCCGAACACGTCATTGCGTGGGAAGCTGCAAATGCGTTATTAGAGCAATTTGATGCGGATCAAATGCCGCGTTTAAAAGAAAATCTGCAGAGTTACTTAAAATACACGAAGGAGTTCTAAAAAAATGAAATCATTGCGAGTTGAAGCTGAAAAACCTTATGAAGTCCATATCGGAAGAGGCGTTTTGAATTTATTTTCCACAGAGTACCGCGAATTGCTGGAATCTGCGGATGCAATTGCCGTCATCGCTGACGAAAATGTCGCTTCGCTTCACCTTGACTATTTCCTTTCTTTTTTGGAACCTTTCCAAGTGCGTGTTTTCAAGATTCCTTCGGGCGAAGGAGCGAAATCGATTGAAGTTTTCATGGATTGCCATAGTTTCTTGCTGGCTGAAGGATTCTCGCGCAAATCGCTCATTTTGGCTTTCGGTGGAGGAGCGGTAGGTGACGTCGCAGGATTTGTCGCTTCCACATTTATGCGGGGCATCCCTTACATCCAGATCCCGACGACGATTTTGGCGCATGACAGTGCAGTTGGCGGCAAGACGGCGATCAACCATCCGTCTGGCAAAAATATGATTGGGACATTTTATCAGCCTGCAGCGGTGCTTTATGATATCCAGCTGCTCCATACATTGCCGGCGAAGGAAGTTCGCTCCGGTATAGCAGAAGTCATCAAGCACGCTTTTATTTCAAACGAGCATTGGCTTGGCGAATTATTGGAAATAAAATCTCTGGATACCATATCAGATGAGAAAATGATGCTTCATCTGGAACGGGGAATAGCTGTGAAAGCGGCAATCGTTGAAGAAGATGAATACGAGAGCGGTGTTCGCAAGTATTTGAACTTCGGACATACATTGGCGCATGCCATCGAAGCGCATCTCGGCTACGGGCGCATTACGCACGGCGAAGCGGTAGCGCTTGGCATGGCTTATGCTTTGCAGCTGTCAGGCCATCCACGTCTAATGGATTTCCTGTCGTGGTGCAAAACTAACGGCTATCCACTTGAAGGGCTGTCAGGCATTTCGTTCAAAGATGTTCTGGGCTACATGAAAAAAGATAAAAAATCTTCCGGCGGTACTTTGAGCTTCGTTTTGCTGAAAGAAACCGGGATTCCCTATATGGAGACGATTGATGAAAAACGCGCGGAATCCGATTACGAGGAATTGCGTTCGAAAATAAATGAGGTGCTTAAATGATACGTGGAGTTCGAGGAGCCATCACAGTTTCTGCAGACCAGCCAGAAGAGATTTTAAAAGAAACCCGTAAGTTAATCTTAGAGATGGTAAAGGAAAACAAGATTGTCCCCGATGATGTCGCGTCGGTGATTATTTCAACGACTACGGACATTTCTTCAGCATTCCCGGCGAAAGCGGTCCGTACCATCGAAGATTGGACGTATGTGCCAGTCATGTGCACCCATGAAATGGATGTGCCGGGCAGCATGCCTTTATGCATCCGGGTCATGATGCACGTTAATACGACAATCCCGCAACAAGAAATCCAGCACATTTACTTAAATGAAGCGGTAAAATTGCGTCCGGACTTGATCAAAAGTAGAGAGGCATCTTCGCTATGAAGGCGAATGTCCTGATTATCGGCCTTGGCTTGATCGGAGGCTCTTTAGCGAAAGCACTGCAGCGCCATGCCGATGTGCACGTTGCAGGATATGATGCAGATCCGCTGACTGCTAGAAAAGCATTTAAAATGGGTATTATTAATAGTTGCCCGCCGTCGCTTGAAAAAGCGGCGTCAGAAGCGGATGTCATTGTTTTTGCGACTCCGGTTGGCGCAACTTTGCGTTTGATGGAACAAAGCAAATTTTGGGATCTGAAAAAAGATGTCATTTTAACCGATACGGGCAGCACGAAGGCTCAAATCATGGAAGCTGCCGGAACGCTCAATCATGCATTCATCGGTGGCCATCCAATGGCCGGTTCGCATAAAAGCGGCGTAGAAGCTGCCAAAGATATGCTGTTTGAAAATGCTTTCTATATTTTGACGCCTGCTGAAGGCGTCAGCACAGATCAAGTGGCTTTTCTTGAAGAACTGTTGTCTGTCACAAAAGCGAATATCGAAGTACTGCCGGCCGATGAACACGATTATATGACAGCGATCGTCAGCCATTTTCCCCACTTGATTGCCGCGTCTCTTGTCCATCAATTGGCGAAAGAAGAGCAATATCCATTCGCTAAACAGCTCGCAGCAGGTGGTTTTCGAGATATAACCCGCATTGCCTCGTCAAACCCCGAAATGTGGCGTGATATAACTACGCAGAACAATCGCATGATCGCCCATCAACTGACAAATTGGATGGCGGAGATGGAAGGGCTGCGCAACCTGCTGCTGGACAATAAACCCGAATCGATCGAGCAATATTTTCAACAGGCAAAAACCGTCCGCGACGAATTGCCGATTGCCGGGCACGGCGCATTGTTCAGCGTCTACGATTTGTATGTCGACATCCCGGACGTTCCAGGGGTCATATCCGAATTGACCGGTTATTTGGCTGAAGAGCAGATTTCCATCGTCAATTTAAGAATTCTTGAAACCCGTGAAGATGTTTTCGGTATTCTGGTCATCAGCTTCCAGACGCCGGAAGACCGTGAGCGGGCAAAAAACTGCATCAGCAAGAGAACTGCATACGATACGTATATTTCTTAAAGGAGAGGCTCCATAATGACGTTATCCTTAACTTATTCCACCCCCGCTTTAAGGGGCACGATCCAGGTTCCTGGAGATAAATCGATTTCTCACCGTTCCATCATGTTCGGCGCCATGGCTGCAGGCACGACCACTGTTGAAGGCTTCCTGCTCGGAGACGATTGCTTGAGCACCATCAGCTGCTTCCGAAAGCTTGGGGTCGATATCGAACTTGATGGCGACAGAGTCACCATCAAAAGTGACGGGGAACGGAATTGGCAAGAGCCTTCTGAAGTATTGGATACCGGCAATTCTGGCACGACGACACGGCTTATGCTCGGGCTTCTTGCTGGGACGGATTTCCATTCTGTGCTTGCTGGAGATGAGTCCATTGCCAAGCGCCCAATGCGCCGCATCATCGATCCGCTGCGTTTGATGGGTGCGGATATCAGGGGGCGTGCAAATGGCCAATTCACGCCATTGGCAGTTCAGGGCACAAAGCTTCATGCGATTGAATACACCTTGCCGGTTGCGAGCGCCCAGGTAAAATCCGCGATTTTATTGGCTGCACTGAAAGCGGACGGCGTAACCACAATTACGGAGCCGGTGGCAACAAGGGACCATACCGAAATCATGCTTGAACATTTCGGTGCGGAACTAGTGCGCGAAGAAAACAAAATTTCGCTCGCAGGCGGCCAGAGTTTGGCCGCAGCCCACGTGAAAGTTCCGGGTGACATTTCTTCCGCTGCATTCATGATTGGTGCAGCTTTAATCACGGAGGGCAGTGAAGTCGTGCTGACGAACGTCGGCTGCAATCCGACGCGGACAGGGATACTGGACGTAATCGAACAAATGGGTGCTGATTTCAGCATCAGCCTCCTTGAAGAAAACGGCGAAAGGCCAGCTGATTTGACGATCCGTTCTTCTTCTTTGAAAGGGATCGAAATCGGCGGCAGCTTGATTCCGAGATTGATTGATGAAATTCCATTGATCGCGCTAGTGGCAACGCAGGCAAAAGGCACGACGGTCATTAAAGATGCTGAAGAGCTGCGCGTCAAAGAAACAGACCGCATCGCTGCAGTCGTGGCCGAGCTGTCGAAAATGGGAGCGGATATCACCGCAACAGAAGATGGCATGATCATCAATGGTCCGACGCCGCTGCACGGTGCTTCGATGGTGACATACGGTGACCACCGACTTGGAATGATGGCTGCTGTTGCTTCTTTGATTGCGGATGGCCCAGTTGAAATCGATGATCCGGATTGCATTTCCGTATCGTTTCCTAATTTTGTCGAACAGATGAATTCGTTGATCGATTAACTCTCCTTCGGGGGAGTTTTTCATTATCATTCGAACACACTTTCGTGTAGGATGGAAGTATGAAACTCAAGGGAATAGGTGATAGGATGGCAAGTATAGAAGAGATACAAAAAGCGGTGGAAATGGGCGATCCGGATGCCGTCAATGCGCTTCTCGAAGCGTATTTGCTGAAAGGCGATCCGGATGAGCAATATGATCTATCGGAATGGCTCGCGGAAATCGGCTATGTAGAAGAAGCGATCAAAGTGCTCGAACACCTGGAGTACGTTTTCCCAGAGGAATCGCAATTAAAAGTCGACCGCGCAAACATGCTGATGGAAGTGGACCGCGAAGACGAAGCGCTGAATACGCTGATGGAAATTTCGAAAGAAGATGAACTTTATCCGCAAGTGCTGGTCACATTAGCCGATCTTTTCCAATTGCAAGGACTTCTTGAAGCCGCAGAAAACCGGCTCAATGAAGCGATTGAGCTGCTGCCGGATGAACCGCTGCTGCTGCAAGCCAAAGCGGAACTCCTGTTGGATTCGGGACGTTATTTGGAATCGGCAAAGATTTACCAGGATCTTCAGCGCGAAAACGTTCAAATAGAAGGTGTGAATCTTTCAGAGCGGCTGGCTGAAGTCTATAGCGCCGGTGCAGCCTATGAAGAAGCGCTGCCCTATTACGAAGCAGTGCTGGCAGACCAAGTGCAGCCGGATGTATTGTTCGGGGCCGCTTTTGCCGCTTTCCAGACGAAGCAATATGAAATGGCCGTCAAAAGGCTCGATGAGCTGATCGAGTTGGACCCGGATTATTTCTCCGCATACTTATTGCGCGCACAAAGCTTGAACATGGCCGAGGATTACGAAGGGGCATACAGCTCAATCCAGCAAGGCATCGCGCGCGACGAGTTCGACAAAGAGCTTTATTTGTTTTCAGGCAAACTGGCGCTGAAACTGGGCAAAACAGTGGAAGGCGTCGACCAGCTAAGGCAGGCGATTGCGCTTGATCCGGAATACATGGAAGCCATTTATACGCTGGTGTCTTATTTCCATGCAGAAGAAATGGATGATGAAGTCGTTGAATTGGCTGAAACAGTCATCGCCAATGAAGATGATTGGGCAGGGCTTTACCCAATGCTTGCCGAATCTTACGAACGCACCGAAAATTTTGAGCAGGCAGCTGTTTATTATGAAAAGGCGTATCCGTCATTCCGCGAAGATCCGAATTTCCTCGAAAAATACGCACGCTTTTTAATCGAGGAAGGAAAAAGAGGCAAAGCCCTCGAAATTATTAAGGAACTTCAAGTTTTGGAACCAGAAAACCCGGATTGGTTTGATTGGCAACAGTCATTTGAGTGAAAGGGGGAATTCCGATGACCGCTTCAATTTCTGTAGGAGAAAAAAAGCAGTTCGTCCGATGGTTCTTGCAATCCCATAAAATGAAAAGGCGGGAATGCATCTGGATACTCAATTACATGCTCAGCAACGAAGAGCTTCTCGAAAAAACGCATTTCGTGGAGGAAGCCCATTATTGCCCACGGGCAATGGTCATGTCCTCGACTGAGTCGGAAGAAATTCCATTCCGTTTCTATAAAGGGAATTTGATGACTGCAGATGCTGAAAAATCCTTTCATGATTTAAGGCTTAATCCAAACGATGATTTGTTCGTGCAACTGAATTTTCCAAACCGCCCGCCATCAGCACTATATCTATCTGTGTTGGAAGAAAACCCTTATATGCCGAAAAATGCAATGATTACTGACGAGGACCGGCAGCTTGCTGAAAAAATGCTGGAAGCGAGCATGGCCACTTTTCAGGAAGAGGCAATTTTAAAGCAGATTGACGAAGCTCTTGATGCGAATGACCGCGAAAAATTCTTTGAACTTTCCGCGTTGCTTCATTCCATCAAGATTTTAAAGGAATCGGAGAGTGAATAAGGAAGATGCATTTTACGGGAAGAGATATCGACCAATATATACAGCAGCAGCAATACGTGGATACTGCGGTAATTCCGCTCGTCCAGCTTGATTTAACCCCGAACGGCTTGAAACAAAGTGCCAGCGCTTCGGATTATTTGCAGTCGCTGACGAATTTGCTGGAAAAGCAATTCAAGGGCAGAATCCTGCTGTTTCCTCCGGTCGCCTATTCAAAAAATGGGGATCGAAGCCGCCTTGCGGAAGAAATGAACGCAGAAATGGGCAATACCGAATTCAAGCATGTATTTTATATCACGACAGATGCCGAATGGCGCACTTTTGAAGAATTGAATAATGTTTTGTGGCTGCCGGCGATACCGACTGAGAATATGGACCAATCGTTCAAATTATCTGTCATGGAAGACCAGCTCCGGCAAGTCTTGCCGCTTTTCATAAAAGAATGGTCGAAGCCTTCATGAAATGTTCACAAACTGCGAGAATCGAAACAATGCTATATTGACCTTAACATTTGATTGATATATCATTAGGTTGTCCTAGTAATTATATTTGAAATGAGTATGTCCATTGGACTGACCTTGAATGTTAGAGGGGGGAAAAGGATGAGTAATAATCGTGTATCACGACGTCAATTTTTAGGCTACACTTTAACAGGTGTTGGTGGATTTATGGCAGCAGGCATGCTGATGCCGATGGTTCGTTTTGCAGTCGACCCGCTTTTACAAGAAAAAGCTGGCGGAGATTTCATTTTGACCGATCAAAAAGTAGCTGACTTGAGCGAAGAGCCAGTTCGTGTCGACTTCGCATTTGAACAAGTAGATGCATGGTATACATCTGAAGTGACAAGTTCAGCTTGGGTGTATAAAGAAGGGGATAAACTGATTGCCCTGTCACCTGTCTGTAAACATTTGGGTTGTACAGTCAACTGGGGAGGCGATCCGGAACACCCGACGCAATTCTTCTGCCCATGCCACGCAGGGCGCTACGAGAAAAACGGCAAGAACATTGCCGGAACTCCACCGCTTGGGCCGCTCGACGAATTTGCTATCGAAGACCGTGACGGCTTAGTTGCTCTCGGCGCAGTAAAAGCGAACACATTAGTTAAATAGTTAGGGGGTACGATACCAGTGCTAAACAAGTTATATGATTGGGTTGATGAGCGGTTGGATATCACGCCGATCTGGCGCGATATCGCTGACCATGAAGTACCGGAACACGTAAACCCCGCACATCACTTCTCTGCATTTGTTTATTGTTTCGGAGGATTGACGTTCTTCATTACAGTAATTCAGATCCTGTCAGGTATGTTCTTGACAATGTACTATGTACCGGATATTGAAAATGCGTGGCAGTCGGTTTATTATCTTCAAAACGAAGTTGCTTTTGGAGAGATTGTGCGTGGGATGCACCACTGGGGTTCTTCTCTTGTAGTAGTTATGATTTTCCTTCATACACTGCGTGTATTCTTTACAGGTTCTTATAAGAAACCTCGTGAACTTAACTGGATCGTCGGCGTATTGCTATTCGGCGTTATCTTAGGCCTAAGTTTCACAGGCTATTTGCTTCCATGGGATATGAAAGCATTATTTGCAACAAAAGTTGGTATTGAAATTGCGGCTTCTGTTCCGGTTATCGGCGGCGCAATCAAAGTCTTGCTTGCTGGGGATTCAACGATCCTTGGTGCACAGACGCTTACCCGATTCTTCGCGATTCATGTATTCTTCTTGCCCGCTGCTTTGCTTGGGTTGCTCGGCGCGCATTTTATCATGATCAGAAGACAAGGTATTTCTGGCCCATTGTAAAAAATGCGGCTCAAAGGATTTATTTAAGGAGGGGACACTATGCATCGCGGAAAAGGGATGAAATTCGTCGGGGATTCACGTGTACCAGGTTTACAGCATCGTAAGCCGAATATCCCGAAAGATTACTCCGAATATCCTGGCAAAACAGAAGCTTTCTGGCCGAACTTCCTTCTAAAAGAATGGATGATCGGTTCTGTCTTCTTAGTTGGGTACTTGCTCCTTACTGTTGCGCATCCATCGCCTCTTGAAGGCCAGGCGGATCCAACAAATACGGGTTATATTCCATTGCCAGACTGGTATTTCTTATTCTTATACCAATTATTGAAATATGAATTTGCATCTGGTCCATTCAACGTTGTCGGTGCCATCATTATGCCAGGTTTGGCATTCACCGCTTTGATGCTGGCTCCATTCTTGGATCCAGGTCCGGAGCGCCGCCCGTCAAAACGGCCGCTTCCGACAGGCTTTATGCTTTTAGCAATCGCTTCAATCATTTTCCTTACGTGGGAATCAGTAGTCAACCATGACTGGGAAGCTGCTGAAGCGCAAGGTAAAATTGTTGAAGAAGTTGAAATCGACACAGCGGATCCCGGGTATGAAATCTACTCAGGTTCAGCATGTATCAGTTGCCATGGCGACAATTTAGAAGGTGCGGTCGGACCAGCATTGACTGCAACAGCATTTACAGCAGAAGAAATTGCTGAAATCGCTGTTAACGGCATTGAACGTGACGGAGAGCAAGTAATGCCTCCATCATGGGATGGTTCCGAAGAAGACCTTAAGGTCATGACAGAATTCATCGATGGTTTATCCGAATAATACTTTAGAAAAGAGCCGGGAAACCGGCTCTTTTTTGCTACTTGAAAGGGAGAATCCGATGCTTTTCACAATACAGAAATTATCTGCTTGGCTGATGTTCCGCCCGTTTTTGATCTTGTTGTTCATCGTCAACCTGGCAGGCACGATCTATGGATACATATGGTACGGTTGGCAACTTGAAATCACCGAACCGAAATTTTTGATTTTTGTTCCGGATAGCCCGACAGCAAGCCTGTTCTTTACGATGGTACTAGGACTGTGGATCATCGGCAAAAAAAGTGCGCTTTTTGAAGCACTGGCTTTTGTGACACTCATCAAATACGGCCTTTGGGCGGTTGCGATGAATCTGCTTACTCTAGTCGAGATCGGTTCAATCGGCTGGATCGGCTGGATGCTGGTCGTCTCCCATTTCGCGATGGCGCTGCAAGCTGTGCTTTATATAGACCATTACCGCTTCGGCTGGCTTTCCGCCGCAATTGCAGCAGTATGGACGCTGCATAACGATGTCATCGATTACGTATTTGGCCAGATGCCGATTTACAGCAGGCTGGATATGTATACGGCACAAATCGGCTATTTCACGTTTTGGTTGTCGATCGCTTGTATTCTTTTCGCTTTCTTTGTCGTGTCTCTTAACAAGCCTACTAAGCGTTTCAGTTGACCTAAGTTGACCAAAGTTAGTAAAATAAAGATATAAACGAACGCAGAAAGGCGTGGGGAATTGATGGGGTATATCGTCTATTTTATTGTGCTGCTGATACTTCCAATTTGGGCGCAGCTCAAACTTAAAAGCACTTATGGAAAATATTCTAAAATCCGTTCGACTTCCGGTCATACCGGTGCGGAAGTCGCCCGCATCATTTTAGACCAGAACGGCCTGCAGGATGTCCAAGTGGTGGAAAGCCGGGGCATGCTAAGCGACCATTACAATCCACTGACGAAAATCGTTGCGCTGAGCAGCCATAACTTCCACGAAGCATCTGTGGCGGGTACAGCAGTGGCGGCACACGAAGTGGGACACGCCATCCAGGATGCCGAAAGCTATGCGTTCTTGCGCATGCGCCATCGCCTCGTGCCAATCGTCAACATTTCTTCGAACATGTCATGGATCTTCATCATGATCGGTTTGTTCTCTTCTTGGAGCAACGGCTTGCTGATCGGTATCGTGTTATTGGCTGCAGGTGTTTTGTTCCAGCTCATCACATTGCCGGTCGAGTTTAATGCTTCGAGCAGAGCGATGGACCAATTAGTAGCGCATAACATCATCCGCAACGAAGAAGAGCGCCATGCGAAAAAAGTATTGAGCGCTGCAGCAATGACGTATGTCGCTGCAACAGCCGTCGCTGTCCTTGAACTTGCGCGTTTGCTGCTCATCTACACAAGCATGAACCGTTCTTGATAATAGACATGAAAAAGCCCGTTCCGGCATTCCGGAACGGGCTTTTAAGCAAGTTGAGAAAGGTAAATCGTTTTTCTGAAGGAGCCGATATTCCGCAAAACAGCTGCGCTTGCCGCGGGCGAGCGCCAAGCCTCCTCGCTCGCTTCGCTCCCTGCGGGGTCTCGGCTGTCTCGCTTTCCCGCAGGCGTCTCCGCTGTTTTGCTCCATATCTAGAGAACACGAAAGAAACTGCAGAAAGTGTATCTTTCGTGTTCTTGAGTAAGAGAAATAACTCGCTATCAAGAAATATCTTGGAATGAAGCGGAAGGCGGCGACTCCAGCGGGCAAAGCCTGAGCTGAAGGCCCCGCAGGAGCGACAGCGACGAGGAGACTGAAGCCAGGCCTGCGGAAAGCGTCCGCCTGAAGCGAAATGCAAAACAACCATCTAATTTTCTCGACAATATCAAAAAGCCCGTTCCGGCGTTCCGGAACGGGCTTTTCTTATTCGAGCGGACGTTTCAATTCATCCAAGGTGAAGCCTTCACCCATGACATCGTGCACCTCGGTCATGGAAACGAATGCGTGCGGGTCGACGCTGTTGATGATATTCTTCAGACGGACGATCTCGTTTTTGGCTACGACGCAATACAGGACTTCACGTTCTTCTTTCGTGAAATGGCCATAGCCGCGCAGGATGGTGATGCCGCGGTCCATCTCCGCTGCAATGCGGTTCGCAATCTCTTCTTGCGAGTTTGAAATGATCATAGCGCCTCGTCCGGCGTATGCACCTTCCTGCACAAAATCGATGACACGTGCGCCGACGAAGACTGCCACCAGTGTATACATCATCGTGCGGTTATCGAGAAACGTCAGGCGCGATAAAGCGATGACGCCTGCATCAAAAAGGAACATTGTCTTGCCCATGCTCCAGCCGCTGTATTTCTGAACCAACCGGGCAATGATATCGACGCCGCCGGTTGTTCCGCCATAACGGAAAATGATGCCAAGGCCGATGCCGACAAAAACACCGGCAAACAGCGTAGCCAAAAACAAATCTTCATGCAGATCGATTTGGACTTCGTATACGAGGAAAATTTTCAGGAAGACCGAAACTGCGACCGTCCCTATGATCGTATAAAGGAAAACCTTTTTGCCCAGCAGCTTCCAGCCAATGAAAAATAAAGGTATATTCAGTAATAAGTTCATGAGCGCTGGATCCCATTGAAACAGGAAATACAAAATCAGTGTAATGCCGGCAAAACCGCCTTCTCCCAATTCATTTTGGATATTGAAATGGACAAATCCAAAACTGTAAATGGCAGAGCCAAGCAAGATGAAGAAAATATTCTTCACGCGCAATTCTTTCAAAAATATCATCCCCTAAATGTAAATTCGACTTCTGTATTATCGGTTATAATAATGATTTTGACAACATCTCTTGTTTTCTTTACGATGAAATGAGGAGTGTGATGATATGGACGGCAATAAATCGATGAAAGAGCTGCAAATGGATGTCGACAACTACATAAGCCAGTTTAAAGAAGGCTATTTTACACCGCTTGAATTGGTTGCTCGCATAACGGAGGAACTGGGTGAATTGTCCAGGGAAGTGATGCACGAACACGGTCCGAAAAAAAAGAAGGCATCTGAGAATGCGGGCAGCATAGCTGATGAGATGGGCGATATCTTGTTCGTGCTCATCTGCATGGCCAATTCACTCGACATCGACTTGGCAGAGGCGCATGACCGCGTTATGGCTAAATTCAATACACGGGACAAAGACCGTTGGACACGAAAGGATGAGAAATAAAATGACAATACGAGTGGCAATTGCAGGCGCAAGAGGCAAGATGGGCCAAGAAGCGGTACATACAGTGATGAAAAATGCTGAAATGGAATTGGTGGCAGTGCTGGATTATAAAGACATCGGAGCGACTTTGGCGGACACCGATATTTTTCCGGATTCATATGATGTTCCTGTTTTTACCGATATGGAAGAAATGCATGACGCAGCCGAGCCGCATGTCCTGGTCGATCTGACTTCGCCTGAAGCGGTTTATAAGCATACCAAAAAAGCTTTGGAATTGAACATTCGGCCGGTTGTCGGGACAACTGGATTTTCGGATGACGAACTGAAAGAGTTGGCCCGGTTGTCTGAAGATACGGGTGTCGGCTGTATCATCGCACCTAATTTCGCGGTCGGTGCTGTTTTGATGATGAAGTTTGCCGAGCAGGCAGCGAAATACTTGCCGGATATCGAAATCATAGAAATGCACCATGACCAGAAATTGGACGCGCCGTCAGGCACCGCCATGAAAACGGCACATTTGATTTCTTCGCATCGCCAAACTCATGAGCAGGGCCATGTCCATGAAAAAGAAACGCTTGAAGGTGCGCGCGGAGCGAATTATGACGGCATGCGAATCCATAGCGTCCGTTTGCCAGGGCTTGTCGCCCATCAGCAAGTACTGTTGGGAGGAGAAGGGCAATTATTGACCATCCGCCATGACTCCTTCAACCGAGGCTCGTTTATGTCAGGCGTGGTATTATCTATTAAAACCGTTATTAAAACGGAGAAACTGATTTATGGACTCGAACATATAATTGACTAGAGGGGTAGAGCCGATGAACATAGCATTGATCGCACACGACCGAAAAAAGGATGATTTGATTCAATTCGTCACCGCTTATCAGCCGATTTTATCGGAGCATACGCTATACGCTACCGGCACAACCGGGCGTCGGATTATAGACGAAACGGACTTGGATGTCATTCGTTTCCAGTCAGGTCCGCTTGGCGGAGATCAGCAGATTGGAGCCATGATCGCGCAGAATGAAATGGATATGATCATTTTTTTCAGGGATCCGCTCACCGCACAGCCGCATGAGCCGGATGTTTCGGCTTTGATGCGTTTATGCGACGTCTATAACGTGCCGCTTGCGACCAATATGGGAACAGCGGAAGTATTATTGAAAGGCCTGGAGCAAGGCTTTGTAAACTGGCGGTTGATCCGTGAACAGAGAGGATAGGAGTGGCAGCAATGCGTAAAATGAAAATAGGCATCATGTGTTATCCAACAGTAGGGGGCTCGGGCATCATTGCCACAGAGCTGGGCAAGATGATTGCAGAGAAAGGCCATGAAGTCCATTTCATCACGTCAAGTACGCCTTTTCGGCTGAACCGGATGGACCCGAATATCTTCAGCCACCAAGTCAGCGTCAACACGTATTCCGTGTTCGAATACCCGCCTTACGATATTGCCTTGGCGACGAAAATAGCGGAAGTCATCAAAAATGAAGGGCTGGACCTTTTGCATGTCCATTACGCTATCCCACATGCGGTTTGCGCAATTCTTGGGCGCGACATGGCAAATTCGGACATCGGCATTGTCACGACGCTCCACGGCACTGATATTACGGTGCTCGGCACTGATTCCTCACTGACGGAAGCGATCCGCTACGGAATTGAGAAATCCGATATCGTCACAGCGGTTTCCAACTCGCTCCGCGATCAGACCTATGATTTGGTAGGCCCTAAAAAACGGATTGAGACCGTCTATAACTTCGTTGATGAACGTGAGTATAAAGTGAAAGAGTCGAGCCAGTTAAAAAGTGACCTCGGGATTGCCGACAATGAAAAAGTGTTGATCCACGTTTCCAACTTCCGCAACGTCAAACGGGTTGAAGATGTTGTTGAAACCTTCTATAAAGTGCATGATCAAATCGATTCGCGATTGATGCTTGTAGGCGATGGACCGGAAATGGGACGAATCGTCCAGCAGGTCAGAGATTTAGGTATTGAAGACTATGTGCTGTTCTTAGGCAAACGGGATAATTTGACAGAGTTATACAATATCAGCGATGTTAAATTGCTGATGTCGGAAAAAGAATCGTTTGGCTTGGTTTTATTGGAAGCGATGGCTTGCGGCGTGCCATGCATCGGGACGGCAGTCGGCGGAATGCCTGAAATCATTGAACCGGGCTTCAATGGTTATCTGGTAGAGCTTGGAAATACGAATGAAGCGGCGTTGAGCACGCTGAAAATCCTTTCAGATGAGGAAGAATACGCGCGGCTAAAAGCCGGCGCATTGGAAACAGTCCAGCTGCGCTTCCATTCTTCTAAAATCCTGGATCAATACATCGGCTTGTATGAGCGTTTGTTGGATAAAGGCGAAGGGAAATGAAAACAGCCGCAAAGGTGATCCGGAATTTGGAGAACGCCGGCTTTGAGGCATATATCGTCGGGGGTGCTGTGAGGGATTATTTGCTCGGAAAAGTGCCTCACGATATGGATGTAGCATCCAACGCATATCCGGAAGAAGTGAAAAAACTCTTTAACCGCACAGTCGACATCGGCATTGAACACGGTACGGTGCTTGTACTGATGGAAGGCGAAGGAATTGAAGTTACGACATTCCGAACCGAAAGCGAGTACACCGATTTGCGCAGGCCGGACAAGGTGGAATTTGTCCAATCGCTGGAAGAAGATTTGAAAAGGCGTGATTTTACGATCAATGCCATGGCGATGGATAAAGACCTGGCAATCATCGACCCGTTTGGCGGAAAAAGCGATTTGGAAAAATGCTTGATCCGGGCAGTTGGGGAGGCGGGCGAGCGGTTTCAGGAAGATGCATTGCGCATGCTTCGTGCTGTCCGTTTTTCTGGACAATTAAACTTTGCCATCGAAGAAGGGACGCTTGCGGCTATCCGCAGCCACGCATCGTTGATCCGTTCGGTTGCAGTGGAACGGCTGAAAAATGAACTGGATAAAATTCTTCTCAATCCAAGGACGCAGCACAGCATGGCATACTTGAAAGACTCAGGTTTGGCAAAGCATCTGCCAGCTGGCGGCCTGCTGTCGATGGATTGGACTGGCTACGAGCCGAAAGGCCAAGCGGCTTTCGGCTGGGCCTATTTGCTGCACAGCCAGCAAAAACAATTCGAAGAAATCAAAGGCTATAAATTTTCCAACGCTGAAAGGCGGCTGGTTGAACGCGCGCTTGAAGCGGCGAACCTTACTGAATGGGACGACTGGACGTTTTATTGTTTCGAGGCGAAAGAACTTGAAATCGCGTGTTATTTGAATGGGACAGATATGGACATTCCTTTAAGAAAAGAACAGCTGCCAATCAAGTCCAAACGGGAGTTAGCTGTAAACGGCATCGATCTGATGGAATGGAGCGGGCGAAAGCAAGGTCCGTGGCTGCGGCAGTGGATTGAAAAAATGGAGCGGCATATCGTGTACGGGCAGCTTGAAAACGATAATGGCCTAATAAAGGATTGGTTTCTAAATGAATATAACGGTGACTCATAAATTAGCCGGGCGGCTGATTGAAGCTAAAGGCACAGCCGTATCAGGGCAACAGTTGGCAGACGAATTCGGCATTTCGCGGACCGCGGTCTGGAAGCACATCAAAGAGCTGGAAGAACAAGGCTATGAAATTGCTTCTGTCAAAAAGAAGGGGTATAGCCTCGTCAGCCAGCCGGATACATTGGAACCTGCCGGGCTTCAGCCGTTGCTGAAAACGCGCATGATCGGGCGCACGATGGTATACCAGCAATCATGCGCTTCGACGCAGATCATCGCGCACCAATTGGCTCAGGAAGGCACACCGGCCGGAACTGTTGCACTTGCGGAAGAGCAGACAGCTGGACGGGGCCGTATGGCGCGGGTATGGGATTCAGCCTATGGCAAAGGGATCTGGATGAGTATTGTGCTGCGTCCGGATGTCGTGCCGCAGAAAGCGCCGCAATTTACGCTGGTGGCAGCAGTGGCGATGGTGCGCGCGATTGAAGAAGTGACAGGAGTCAAACCGGAAATCAAATGGCCGAATGATATATTGATCAGAGGAAAGAAATGCACCGGCATCCTGACAGAGCTTCAATCGGATGCAGATGGCATCCAGGCGCTGATCATCGGCATCGGATTGAACGTCAATCAGGAGCTGTCCGACTTTGATGAGCAAGTACAGCCCATTGCCACTTCTTTAAAAATGGAAAGCGGCAAACATGTCAGCCGCCAGGAAATGGTCCGGTCAATCCTTTTCTACCTTGAACAATATACAGATCTTTATATCGAGGAAGGCTTTGGCATCTTAAAAGTGCTGTGGGAAAGCTATTCATCGACAATCGGCAGCAAAGTGCGCGCACGCTTGCCAAAAGAGACGCTGGAAGGCATCGCAGAAGGCATCACCGAAGACGGCGTCTTGCAGCTACGGACAGCTGACGGCAAGCTGCATTCCATCTATTCAGCTGATATCGAGATGACAAGTTGAAGTATTTTGTTTTCTGCAAATTTCTGATATAGTATTTTTATCGGGCAGTATCGCTTGCGAACTGCACCGGAAAACAAGCGTGATTAGAATTTTATAGCACGAAGATCTGCCTTGATCTATCGCATGACAGGGACGGAGAGACCTAAACTTACATTTACTGTCCTTCTGCCCATTTAGCGGCGGGAGGACTTTTTATATGGCCTTCTTCCCGAGAGGAGAGAAATACTTGGAAATCATTACGACATTAAAAGACCTTAAAGCCTGGGTCCAAACGACAAAACAGCAAGGTGATTCGATCGGCCTTGTGCCGACGATGGGCTTTTTGCACGAAGGCCATATTTCGTTGGTGGACATGGCAAAAGCGGAAAACGCTAAAGTAGTGATGAGCATTTTCGTTAATCCGGCGCAATTCGGGCCGAACGAAGATTTTGACCGCTACCCCCGCGACCTTGAGCGGGACAGCAAACTTGCAGCAGCAGCTGGGACGGATGTGATTTTTGCTCCATCCGCAGAAGAAATGTATCCAAGAGAATCCCATATCCAGCTGTCTGCCGGACCATTGGCAAATGTGCTGTGCGGCGCCAAACGCCCTGGCCATTTTGACGGCGTGCTGAAAGTCGTGACGAAATTATTTCATCTGGTACAGCCGGACCGGGCGTATTTTGGCCAAAAAGATGCGCAGCAGCTGGCGATTATCGAGTCGCTCGTTGAAGATTTCAATTTTCCGCTGGCTATCCGCAGAGGCGAGACTGTCCGCGAAGAAGATGGATTGGCAAAAAGTTCGCGCAACGTCTATTTAAGCGAAACCGAACGGCAGGAAGCTCCCCATCTGCGCAAAGCGCTGCTGCTCGGGGAACAAGCGGTCCTCAGCAATGAAGACGCGGTGCAGTCTATGACGGCATACTTAGAGCGTGAAGTATCAGGCAAGATCGATTATATTGAATTGCTGTCGTATCCGGATTTGGACCACAATGTGCAAGGGCTGGCAATTTTAGCGCTCGCGGTACAGTTTGAAAAAGCGAGATTGATCGATAATATTATATTTCCGATAGAAGGGAAGAACTGAATTATGCTTAGAATGATGCTCAACTCCAAAATACACCGTGCCACTGTGACAGAGGCTGACTTGAACTATGTCGGCAGCATTACCATCGACCAAAACATCCTGGATGAGGTGGGCATGCTGGCGAACGAAAAAGTCCATGTCGTCAATAACAATAACGGCGCGCGTTTTGAAACGTATATTATTGCCGGAGAACGCGGCAGCGGCGTCATCTGCGTCAATGGCGCAGCAGCACGCCTCGTGCAGCGCGGCGATATCGTCATCATCCTCACTTACGGATATGTCATGGACGAACAGGCGCGCAGCCACAAACCGACAGTCGCCATCATGGGCGAGAACAACGAAATCCGGGAAATCATCAATTATGAGCCTGAAGCAACTATTATGTAATCAAGCGATGGGAACAAGTGGACAAGCGGCCTCGGCTGATCGTCCGCTTGTTTTTTATTTCCAAGCAGTGAAAATTCCATAGAGCGATTTTCTGGTCTGGCGCACAGCGCAAAACAAGGGGATATGGTACAATTTTTAAAGAATGTATCACCTGAGAAAGAGGGTTTGCCATGAACACCCAAAGATACGTCGTTGTCGATATTGAAACAACGGGCCATTCCCCTGCAAAAGGTGACCGGATTATTCAAATAGCGATGGTAACGATTGAAAATGACATAATAATTGATACATATACGGAATTCATCCATCCCCAAAAGAAAATCCCTGTTTTTATCCAGGATTTGACGGGCATTTCAGATGCAGATGTTAAAGATGCACTCCCATTCGAGGCCCACGCAGCAAAAATCTTCAGTATGCTGGAGGATGCAGTGTTTGTCGCGCATAACACCAATTTCGACCTTCCTTTTCTGCAAGCGGAATTTCAGCGAAGCGGTTTGCCGAAATGGCATGGGCTGACAATGGACACAGTGGAAATGGTCCGTCTAATGTACCCGACGGCGTTCAGTTTTAAATTGCAGGATATTGCTTCGGTACTCGACATTCCGTTGGAGAACGCGCACCGGGCGGATGATGACGCGGTGGCCACTGCGCATCTGTTCCTGAAAGCAAAACGGGATTTAAGCCTGTTGCCTTATGAAACATTGGCATTGCTCCATAAACGGTCGTTCCAATTGAAATCAGATCTTTCCAGGCTGTTTTTCGAACTGACGCAGAAAAAGCGCAGTGAACAGCAAGTGCAGTGTGAATATTTCCAAGGGATCCCGCTTAAGCATCGGCGCGGTATGCAAGAAGAAGAGCTTTATTATCAGCCGGCACATGATTGGGAAAAATCGCTTGAAAAAGCCTTTCCGAAATTTGAAAGACGCCAGAGCCAATTCGATATGATGGATTCGATTGAGTCAGCGCTGACAAATAAAGAGGAGAGAGTGATCGAAGCTTCCACCGGCATGGGAAAAACAATTGGCTACCTGCTGCCGGCTGTGAATTACGCGATTGAAACCGGTGAACAGGTGCTTGTGAGCACATATACAACCCATCTGCAGGATCAGCTCGTTCAAAAAGATGGCGAAATTGTCAGCAGCTTAGTCGGCGCGCCAATAAGAATTTCATTGATCAAAGGACTGGGGCATTACATAGATTTGCCGAGATTTGCCGAATTGGTGCACGGGCAGGATGAATCTTATGACGAGTCGTTTACAATCATGCAAGTGCTGATCTGGCTGAATTTGACGGATACGGGCGATTTGAACGAACTGAATGCATCAAGCGGCGGACAATTCGTGCTGGATAAAATACGGCGTTCACATTTAAGGAGATTGGCGAGGGATGAAAGGCGCTATGATTTTTATGAATATGCGCTTGAAAAATCCAAAAAAGCACAAGTCATCGTCACGAACCATTCGTTTTTATTGAATCAGCGGATGCCGCATCAAAGCATTCTCGCGAATGTTGGCGCGTATATTTGGGACGAGGCGCATCAAGTGGTCCAAGCGGCGATATCACAGCACGAAAAAACATTCGTTTACACGCAATGGAAATATATCTTCGGCCAATTGGGCACGTTTGAAGACCAGCAATTGTTTTACAGGCTCTACCAAACAGCGGAAAGAAGCGGATTCTCGACAGTGCCCGAATTGCTGAAGCTTGAATCGCTGTTCCTGAAATTTACCGCGTTGTTCGACGAAACCACAAACGGGTTAAGTGCAGCATTCTATGCGAAATTCCAAGGCAGCCGCCACAAGAAATGTTCGACACTGCTGAGTGAATTGAGCTATGACAGGCAGCGGTTTATGGAACTTCTTGGATTTCTCAATGATTGGATTGATATGTCGCAGCTTATTCTGCAAAAAGCGGAACGGCTGACAGAAACGACTATAGAGGATAAATTGGTCATTTCGGATTGGCGTTACTGGACAGAGGAATTGATGGTCAAGGCAGTCGAGTTTGGTGAAATTTTCGTCTTTCCATTGGAAGATGAAGTCAGCTGGTTGGAAGCGGATTTGCGAAGCTTGCCGACGAGCTTGTCATTTTACAAGCGTCCATTTGAAGTGACATCGATTGTCCAACGGGTGGCATCGCCTGTACGTGGAAAAAAATCGCTGATATGGTTGTCGGGTACGATGAGTGTGCCTTCGAATGAACGATTTATCGTCAATCAGCTCGGCATTCCGAATACCGTGCCGATTACCAAGTTCAGACCGCCGGAAGAATTCTATCAAGGTGCCCGGGTATTCATTGTTGATGATATGCCCGAAATCCAGCATGTGTCGCAAAGTGAATACATCGAATCAGTAGCAGATGCCGTCATCCAGACGGTACTGGTAACAGAAGGGCGATGCTTCGTGCTGTTCACGTCACAGGATATGCTCCGCAAGACGGTGGATTTGATACAGGATACCGGGCTGCTTGATGGCTATATGCTATTTGCCCAGGGCATGACATCGGGCAGCCGCATGAAACTGCTGAAATCGTTCCAGCGTTTCCAGAAGTCTGTGCTGTTCGGCACGAACAGCTTTTGGGAAGGGGTCGATGTTCCCGGAGATGCGCTGCGTGCAGTCGTGGTCGTGCGTTTGCCGTTCACTTCACCGGATGAACCGATTTTCAAAGCGAAATCAGAAGCGATTTCCAAAGAAGGCATCAATCCCTTTTTGTATTACGCTTTGCCAGAGGCAGTGCTCAGGCTGCGGCAAGGATTCGGCCGTCTCATCCGATCGAAAGAAGATCAGGGATTGTTCATCGTCCTGGACCGCCGGATCGAAACAAAGTCATATGGTGTCGAATTCCTGAATGCGCTGCCGCGCGTTAAGGTCTCAAAAGTGTCATTGGAAAAGATGGTAACGGATATTGAACATTGGTATAATAAGCAATGATATAAAATGGAACCACATATACAGAAGGGAAGATCGCTCTAATGGAATCGAAAATCGAAGTGCTGTCCACCGTGACAGTCAATTACCAAGCAGATTTGTATAAAGTCGTTGATGCATTGAACCGCACCTTAAAACACGATAATTTAATGTTCGGGTTGGCCCTGGACAAAGAAGATCCAGAAAAAGCGATTTTTACAATCTATAAGACATAGGTGAGAAAATGAAACAATGGATCATATTTATACTTGGATTTCTGTCTTTTCTGGCAGTTGCTTTGATGATCGTCGTCATGGTGGCAGGCAATAAGCCGTTCACGGAAGTGGAGCAGCAGGCAATTGACCGTGTGAAAAACGAGGAACTGCTGGCGGAAGTAAAACAGGCATATGTCTATGCCAATAAACATACAGCTGTGACGGTGATCGGAACGGATGCAGAAGGCAAACTGAAAGCGGTCTTCGTGCCTGCAGGCGAAGGCGAAATGCGTGAACTGATGATGGAAAATGCCATTGCCGCAAAACAGGCGCGCGAAGTAGCGCTGGGTGGAATGGATGCCAAAAAAGTCCTCCATACCAAATTAGGGCTTGAAAAAGACGGCCCTGTCTGGGAAGTTGTTTTTATCAATGAAAAAGACCAGCTGAATTATGTTTACATCCTAGCGGCTGACGGCTCGAAATGGAAACAAATCCTGAACATGTGAAAGGGTTGGAGAAATTGATTAAATTAGCAGAGCGTGTACAAACTTTAACACCGTCCACTACTTTAGCGATCACAGCAAAAGCGAATGAATTAAAAGCGCAAGGTGTGGACATCATCGGCCTGGGTGCTGGTGAACCGGATTACAATACGCCTGAAAACATCATTGAAGCAGCTTACCGTTCGATGAAAGAAGGCAAGACGAAATATACGCCTGCGGGCGGTCTTCCAGCTTTAAAAGAAGCAATCATCAACAAATTGGAGCGCGACCAAGGGTTGGCGTATAAGCCGAACGAAATCATGGTCGGAATTGGTGCTAAGCATGTCTTATATACCTTGTTCCAGGTGCTGCTGAATGAAGGCGATGAAGTGATCATTCCGATCCCTTATTGGGTAAGCTATCCGGAGCAAGTGAAATTGGCAGAAGGTGTTCCGGTATACATAGAAGCGACTGCCGGCCAGCAATACAAAATAACGCCTCAGCAATTGAAAGAAGCCATCACGGAGCGGACGAAAGCAGTCATCATCAACTCGCCAAGCAATCCGACAGGCATGATTTACTCGAAAGAAGAACTTCAGGAATTGGCGGAAGTATGCCGCGAGAAGGACATTCTGATTGTTTCTGATGAAATTTACGAAAAATTGATTTACGGCGACACCGTCCACACATCAATCGCTGAGCTTTCAGAAGACGCGAAAAACCGTACGATCATCATCAACGGCGTTTCTAAATCGCATTCGATGACAGGTTGGAGAATCGGCTACGCAGCCGGCGATTCAGCATTAATCAAAGCGATGACGGATTTGGCGAGCCATTCGACGTCCAATCCGACAACGACTTCCCAATACGCGGCGATTGAGGCGTATAATGGAACACAAGATGCGGTCGAGGAAATGCGCCAGGCTTTCGAAAGCCGTTTGGAAACGATTTTCCCGAAAGTCGAAGCCATTCCCGGCTTCACTGTGATCCGTCCGCAAGGCGCATTTTATTTGCTGCCGGATGTCGCGGAAGCAGCGAAAAAAACCGGCTATTCATCCGTTGACGAATTTGTCGAAGGGCTATTGACTGAAGCGAACGTTGCTGTCATACCAGGTTCCGGATTTGGGGCGCCATCGACGATCCGCTTATCGTACGCAACTTCTCTTGAAGCATTGACGGAAGCGGTGGAACGCATCCATAATTTCGTAACATCTAAATGGAAAGACTGAGTGGAATATAATTTCTGGAGGCTATGATGAAAAAGATTACAATTGCTGAAATGGCAAAATACAACGGACAGACAATTAAATTAGGGGCTTGGGTATCAAACAAGCGCTCAAGCGGAAAAATCGCATTCTTGCAATTGCGCGACGGATCTGGCTTTGTACAAGCGGTCGTCGTCAAAGCGGAAGTTGGGGATGAGCTATTCGCAGCTGCGAAATCGCTGACCCAGGAGACTTCTTTATATGTAACAGGCGAAGTGAAAGAAGACTCACGTTCTTCATTCGGCTACGAGCTTGCCGTCAGCGGCATCGAAGTGATCAATGAAGCAGTCGATTTCCCGATTACCCCGAAAGAACACGGTACGGAATTCTTGATGGATAACCGCCACCTATGGCTGCGTTCACGCAAGCAGCACGCAATCATGAAAATCCGAAACGAAATCATCCGTGCGACGTATGAATTTTTCAACGACAACGGCTTTGTCAAAGTAGACCCGCCAATTTTGACGGGTTCCGCGCCGGAAGGCACTTCTGAACTGTTTGCAACGAAGTATTTCGATGAAGATGCTTATTTGTCACAATCCGGCCAGCTTTATATGGAAGCAGCTGCAATGGCGCTTGGAAAAGTTTTCTCTTTCGGGCCGACATTCCGTGCTGAAAAATCCAAAACGCGCCGCCACTTGATCGAATTTTGGATGATTGAACCGGAAATGGCTTTTGTGGAACATGCAGAAAGCTTGGAAGTCCAAGAACAATTTGTAGCGCATCTTGTTCAATCGGTATTGAAAAACTGCCAATTGGAATTGGAGCGTCTGGGCCGCGACACGACGAAACTTGAAAAAATAAAAGCGCCATTCCCGCGCGTATCGTATGATGATGCGATCAAATGGTTGAATGACAATGGTTTTGATGACATCAAATGGGGCGAAGACTTCGGTGCGCCGCATGAAACAGCGATTGCTGAAAACTACGATATGCCAGTATTCATCACCAATTACCCGATCGGCATCAAGCCGTTCTATATGCAGCCGCATCCGGAACGCGACGACGTTGTGCTTTGCGCAGACTTGATCGCACCAGAAGGCTACGGCGAAATTATCGGCGGATCTGAACGGATCTACGATTATGATCTGATGAAACAGCGCATCGCTGAACATGGTTTAGACGAAAAAGCCTACGCTTGGTATTTGGATCTCAGCAAATATGGCGCAGTGCCGCATTCAGGCTTCGGCTTGGGATTGGAGCGCACTGTCGCTTGGATCAGCGGAGCGGAACACGTCCGTGAATCCATCCCATTCCCACGCTTGTTGAACCGTCTATACCCTTAATTGTTGAACAGGACATTGGAATACAGAATAGAAAGGTGGTTGGGATATGAAACAGCCGAATCGATTGCACACCTGGATCGAGCAGGGGAATGTTAACATTTCCCAGCTCTTTTTTCAGTTTTATAAAGAGTTGAAGATAACCGATGAAGAAGCGATGCTGATTATGCACATCCATGCATACCAACAGGCGGGAAATCCGTTTCCGACGCCTGATGAAGTAGGAGCACGCATGATGGCCACACAGACAACTGTAACAACCATGCTGCAGAAATTGATGCAGCAAGGGTTTCTCGCAATCGAACAGGAACCTGGAGAAGATGTGAAGACAGAGCGCATTTCCTTGCTGCCGCTTTGGGATCGCCTCCTGGATTGTGTGTATAAAGAGAAGCAAGCCGAACAGGAATCGTCCCAGAAAGAGCTTGAAGGAGAGATTTTCCAGCTCTTTGAACAAGAATTCGGCAGGTTTTTATCTCCGATGGAAATAGAGACGATTTCCATGTGGATGGACCAGGACGGCCATACGCCAGCCATTATCCGCATGGCTTTGAAAGAGGCTGTCATTTCCCAAAAAATCAGTTTGCGCTATGTGGACCGTATTTTGTTTGAATGGAAAAAGAAGAACATCAAAACGACGAACGAAGTTTCGAAGCACGCCAGTTCTTTCAGAGAGAAAAATATCCAACTTCAGCCTGCAGCTTCAAATACGAAAAAAGTGCAGTTTTACAATTGGCTCGAGGACCGGAATTAGAAGGTGATCTTATGATGTCGAAGAAAGAATGGTTATCTTGTTTGGAAGAAATGGATGAAATGTTTCCAGATGCTCATTGTGAACTGATTCACCGGAATCCGTTTGACCTGCTGATCGCGACCTTGCTGTCCGCCCAGTGCACGGATAAATTGGTCAATAGAGTAACGGAAACACTTTTCCAAAAGTATGCCACACCTGAAGATTATGTTTCTGTAACGCTCGAAGAACTTCAAGATGATATCCGTTCCATCGGATTGTTTCGCAATAAAGCGAAAAATATTCAAGCTCTAAGCCGGATTCTAATTGATGAGTACGGCAGCACTGTCCCGGCAGACCGTGATTTATTGACGACATTGCCAGGGGTCGGCCGAAAAACGGCGAATGTCGTCGTATCGGTGGCGTTCGGCATTCCCGCTCTAGCCGTGGATACGCATGTGGAACGCGTTGCTAAAAGGCTTGGACTGAACCGGTGGAAAGACAATCCGTTGCAAGTGGAAGAGACAATCATGAAAAAAACACCGGCGGAAGATTGGTCGAAGACCCATCATCAAATCATTTTTTTCGGACGCTATCATTGCAAAGCCCAGAATCCGGGATGCCACATTTGCCCATTATTCGATCGTTGCAGAGAAGGCAAGAAACGTGATAAAAAAGGGCTGGTTAAACATGAAGCAGTCACAAAAATTAACTAAAGAAACGATTGACCCTTATTTTGTCCAGTGGCAGCGGTTAAGTACGGAATTGCTGTACGTCCATCAGCAGCGCAGCAAAAGCGCTGACGAGCTGATGGCACAAGGAATCCTGCTCTTTGCAGCGTTGCTGGAAGAATGCGGAGGGGAACTGGCGCCTTTGAATTGCGGGGAGCGGTTAAGCTTTGTCAAAGCAAAACCGGCTCAATTCGCCGCTTTCCGACAGCTCGATGAATTGTTTAGGGAAATGAATAAAAAGATTTCTTCAAAGCGGATCCAGTTGAATAAAAATGCCCATTAAAAATCCCCCCGACGCCTAAAGCGTTGGGGGGATTTTATGGTTTATGGACGATCATCACCGTTTCCATTGCCATTGTTCTCGTTGTTGTTTCCGTTATCATTGTTGTTGCTGTTGTCATTTTCGTTTTGGCCTTCTCCAGCATTGGCAGGGTCAACGGAAGCGGGATTGGCTTCGGTTTCATCTTCGCCGCCATCTTCAGGCGGAGCTTCTTCGCCTTCATCCGCTGGTTCTTCCTCAGCAGGAGGTTGTTCCTCGGCCGGAGGTTCTTCTTCAGCAGGAGGCTCTTCTTCAGCCGGTTCTTCCTCGGCTGGAGGTTCTTCCTCAGCAGGAGGCTCTTCTTCAGCCGGTTCTTCCTCGGTCGGAGGTTCTTCTTCAACAGGAGGCTCTTCTTCTACTGGTTCTTCAGGTTCTTCCACAGGCTCTTCTGGACGGGCAGCAACTTCGACGGACACAGAAGCAGAGTCGCTTCGCTGGTCATCAGTGACTGCCGCAACCCGGAAGGTATACGTTTTGCCTTCTTCAAGACCGCTGAACGTATAGCCCTGTTCGTCTGTAGTTGTCAAGACCGAACGAGATCCGTCAACTTCAACAGATACTTCGAAAGCTACATTGCCTGCATCACCATAGTTCCAAGAGAGATTAACATTTTCGCCATCTACATTTGCTCTCAAGCCTGATGGGGCGTTAAGGTCTTCCTGAACGTAGCGTTCTGAAACTTGGTTCGGCTCCGTGCCTTTTGCGAACAACTCTGTGCTGCGCAAGCTATACGGTGTGTATGCGCTCGCCAGTTGAAGAGGGGATGTACCTTCTTCAACTTGGAGTTCTACAACCGAATCAGGCTGGGTGAACGTTCCGCTTTCGCTTGTTGAAATCTCGGACATGACTGTTTTGAAAAGGCGCTGGGACAATAACCGTTCATCAGAGTCAGTGTCGACGCCGACTGCGCGCGTCGGGTAGCCGCTCCATACGGAGATTGAATATTCCGGAGTATAGCCGGCAAACCAGATATCCGGTGCGGATGATGCATCTAGACCATATTTGTCCAGTTCATCTTCAGTGTAATTGGATGTACCGGTTTTGCCAGCCAGATCCAAGCCGCTGATGGATGCTTCTTTGCCTGTCGAACCGCGCAGGTCAGTATCGACCACGTCGCGCAGCATGTCAGTGACCATATAAGCTGTACTGTCTTTCATTGCTTGTACCGGTTCTGGCTTGACGATCTGTTCAGTCGAGCCATCGCGGAAAACGATTTTGGTGATCGTATGCGGTGCTGTATAAGAGCCATTATTGCCGAATGCCGCAAAAGCACCAGCCATTTCGACAGTGGAGATATTATCCGTACCTAACGCTGTTGATTCGTAGACATTTTCTATTTCAAGCCCTAATTTCTTTGTAAAGTCTGCAGCATTTTCTGCTCCGACTTCTTCCAAAGTCTTTACTGCCGGGATATTGCGTGAGCGGTATAATGCTTCTCTGATCGACATCGTGCCGAGAAACTCGCCGTCAACGTTGCGGATTTCCTGGCCGCTTTCATAGGAAAGGGGTTCATCCACGACTGTTTCGCCTGTCGACCAGTCAAGGTACTCGATTGCAGGACCATAATCGATCAGCGGCTTGATCGTGGAGCCGATGTTGCGGTCTTTGGCTGTCGCGCGATTGATGCGGACATCACCGCTGTAATCGCGGCCGGCTCCGACAGCACGGATGCCGCCGGTTTTGGTGTCGACGACTGTCATTGCAGATTGAACTTCCTCATCGAAGAACAAATCGGATGCCATCGCATTGTTGACCACTTTTTGAGCATTTGGATCCAAGGTTGTATGAATTGTCAACCCTTCATCCATTGCGTAATCTCCATCAAGAGATTCAAGTTCGTTTTCCATCATTTCCATGAACGCCGTATATTCATTTGTTTCGACGACTTGTTTGCGCTGGTCTTCCGGCAGCAAGGAGTCTGTCGCGGAAGCCGCCTGGGCTTCTTCCTTTTCTGCAGTGGTGATTTTGCCGTGCTGCTCCATCAATTTCAATACGACGTTGCGGCGCGTTTCAGCGCGCTCCGGATTATTGAAAGGGTTGTAGCCGTTCGGGCTTTGCGGCATGCCTGCAAGCAATGCGGATTCGTGCAAGGCCAATTCGTTCAATGGCTTGCCATAGAAATGCTGAGAAGCGGTGCCGAAGCCGTAAATATTGCCAGACATCAAAATTTTGTTGAAATACATTTCAAAGATTTCTTCTTTTTCGTATTTCTGTTCAAGCTTGTATGCAAGGTATGCTTCCTGCGCTTTTCGCTTCAATGTCTTATCATTCGAAAGGAAGGAGTTTTTGATGACCTGCTGGGTGATGGTGCTGGCTCCTTGTGAACCGAAACCTCCGGTGATGTTGGCGATGACAGCACCGCCGAGGCGGATGACGTCAATCCCTGAATGGTCATAGAAGCGATTGTCTTCCGTCGCCAATATGGCGTCTTCCATCACTTTTGGAATATCTTCATATTCGATATATTCGCGGTTTTCTGCGGTCATATAGGGAATTTCCGTTTTGCCGTCAGCTGCCAGGATGGTCGGGCTGATCGGATCGCGGAGAAGTTCTTCATCAATTTCGGGGGCGCTGCTCGCGTAATAAGTAAAGAGGCCGATGCCGAATACGAGGCCGATTACGCCAATCAGCAGAAGGATCAGGAAAATTCGTTTAATCCAGCCTCCGCCTTTTGGTTTCTTGCTTTTCTGGTTGCTTTTCTTCTTCTGTTGTTCGATTGCTTTTCTGCGCTGTTCGCGCGAAACTGGTTTTTCACTCACAATCGGTCCCTCACTTTCAAATATGCTTCGTTAAAATTGTTTGAGGACAGGCAGGTAGTCAATGCGCGGAAATGCCCCCGGCACGACTTCGATTGCAATGTCTTCGATTTCTTGCAGCGCGATGGATTTTCGTCCGCCAGTCAACATGCGGTCCCAAAAAACTTCAAGCGCTTCAAAACGGATGATGAAATATCGCTGCAGCGCTGAAAAACGGATGATCATAAATGCCAGCCCCTGATGCTTGACGACCTGGGACATGTGATGGATTTGATGTTCGTGGATGTTTTTCAGCGGAAAGGAAGTTTTGTTTTCCGTTTCCTTTGCTTCAAAGTCGATGTATCGCCCATTCCACACCCCATTATAATCCGTGGTGGAAGGTGCCCGGAAATAGGCTTCCCGAATGACCGCGGCACTTCTTGAAGGGTATTCGACTTTGACGATTTGGACTGGAACCGGCTTTTTATGAATGACTGCAAGTCCTAAATGCAAGTAGTATTCATTGGTTTCATTTAATTCATCCTCTAAAGTTTTACCCCGATTACTGAAAGAGAAATCCTTTTTCTTCTTTTTCACCGGCTGTTCTTTAGCTGGGATAAATTTCTTGCCGTTAGGATAATTTATTGCCATTGTGATACACCTCGCTTATCTTATCATATCACACGGACTAAGACGACTTCCGGTATGAAAGGTTCCAAATAGGCTAGCCTAATAATAGCGGATTCCTGAGGCAAATCCAAATGAAAAGAATGCCTGTTCGATAAGTTAGTGAAGCTTTTGCTTATATGATAAACTAATGGCAATGGAGGGACGATAAATGACAGTTAAAGAACTCTCTTCCGCCTTATTTGACGAATGCGGAAAATGCCTGGACCGCTTTTACGCCATGCGCGAAAAAGACGCGGTACCGGATTTCTATAAAGATGTGAAACCATATGCAGATTACTGGCACGAGAAGATAAACGAATGGCAGCGGGAATCCTTGCTTTATATCCAGCAGGAGCGGCCAAAATATGCACATAAACCAACGATCGATACGGCTGCGGAAGGCATGGCGCAAGTTTTTGTACAAAGTTTCTATAAAGAGACAAGCAAAAAACGGTTTGTCCAAACCATCCAGGCGGCGCAATACACCTTGCAGACGCTGATGCTGGCCATCGACGAAATCGACGAAAAGGGCGAAGACAGATGATCAGAAAAAAGAAGCTACCTGAGCTGCTCGCTGAATGGAAAACAGAGCCGGACATGATGGAACGGATTGAACATTGGCATACGAAACCGGAAAAGCCGGCTGCTTATGCCGATTTTCCGCCGGCTATGCATGAAAGTTTAAAGGCGGCGCTGCGAAAAAAAGGGATTGAACAGCTTTATACGCATCAACGGCAGGCTTTCGATCTGGCAGTGGACGGCAAGTCATTTACGGCAGTGACGCCTACGGCATCCGGCAAATCGTATTGCTATCACTTGCCTGTGCTGCATAAAATCCTCAATGACCCGGGCGCGCGTGCGTTGTATTTGTTTCCCACAAAAGCGCTGGCGCAAGACCAGAAAAGCGATCTTCACGATTTGATCGAGAAAACGGAGAAAGATATCCTTTCCTATACCTATGACGGCGATACGTCACCGGCGATCCGTACGAAAGTGAGAAAAGCGGGACAAATCGTCATGACCAATCCGGATATGCTGCATTCGGCAATTCTGCCGCACCATACGAAATGGGTATCGCTTTTCGAGAACCTTCATTATATAGTTATCGACGAGCTCCATACGTACAAAGGTGTGTTCGGCACCCATGTGGCACATGTTATCCGCAGGCTGAAGCGCATCTGTGAATTTTATGGCAGCAACCCGGTGTTTATCTGTACCTCCGCGACAATCGCCAACCCCAAGGAACTTGCAGAGAGCCTGACAAATGAAGAGCATGTGCTGATCGACCAGAACGGGGCACCGTCCGGTAAAAAGCATATTGTCTTTTACAATCCGCCGATTGTCCATCCGACATTCGGTGTACGCAGAAGCGCGGTTCTTGAAGTGCGGGACCTCGCGACCCATTTGATCAAACAAGGGATCCAGACGATCGTTTTTGCGAAGAGCCGGGTGCGGGTGGAGATGCTTGTCACGTATTTGCAGGCCATCACGAAAACGAAGCTGCAGGATGAATCCATTAAAGGATACCGCGGCGGTTATTTGCCGACCGAACGCCGTGCCATTGAAAAGGGGCTGCGCGACGGTTCGATTCAATGTGTCGTGTCGACGAACGCACTTGAGCTTGGCGTTGATATCGGCCAGCTGCAGGCCTGCATCATGACCGGCTACCCTGGCAATATCGCCAGCGCTTGGCAACAGGCGGGCCGCGCCGGCAGAAGGCAAGATGAATCATTGGTCGTTTATGTGGCCCAATCCACCGCGCTCGATCAATACATCATCAACCATCCGGAGTACCTTTTGGATCAATCGCCTGAGGAAGCGCGCATCCACCCGGAAAATATCATCATCTTGATGGACCACTTGAAATGCGCGTCTTTTGAATTGCCTTTCTCGACAGACGATCAGTACGGGGAATTCGATGTCCAGGAGTTGCTGGAGTATTTGCAGGAAGAAGGGGTTCTGGTGCGCACAAGTGAACGGTGGCATTGGATGAGCGACCGATTCCCGGCGCATGACATCTCCCTGCGCTCCGCATCCCAGGAAAATGTCGTCATCATCGACCAATCGGTGCCGGCGAATACACGCGTCATCGGAGAGATGGATCGTTTCAGCGCCATGACGCTGTTGCACGAAGAAGCGATTTACCTGCATCAGGGTACTCAATTCCAAGTTGAGATCCTGGACTGGGAAGAAAAGAAAGCCTTCGTCACGGAAGTTGATGTGGATTATTTCACGGACGCCAATCTGGCGGTCGAATTGAAAGTGTTGAGCGAAGACAAGTCAAAGAAATTCCACGGATCGGATGTCCAATATGGGGATATCGCTGTTTTGGCGATGCCGACGATTTTCAAGAAAATCCGTTTCGATACACACGATAATATCGGTTCGGGGCCGATTACGCTGCCTGCTGAAGAGCTCCATACTTCATCGACCTGGCTAAGTTTTACAAAACCTGCGGAATTCAGCGATTCCGAGCTGTCGGATACAATGACCGGAGCGGCTTACGCCATCGAGTCATTCATCCCGATTTTTGTCCAATGCGACAGGAGGGATGTCCACGTCGTGCCGCAAGTGAAATCGCCGCATAATGACATGCCGTCCTTTTTTATCCATGATTCATACCCGGGCGGCATCGGCATCAGCGAGCGCATCTACGATTTGTGGCAGCCGCTGCTTGAAAAAGCGCAGCAGCACGTGGAAGAATGTCCGTGTTTTGATGGCTGTCCGTCATGCATTGGTGCACAGGATGCAGCTGTCAGCATGAAAAATCATGTAATCGACTTGTTGAACGAGCTTCGAAAAGAGGGGTGACCGTCCGATGTCGTTTGAAAATAAATTGATGCAGATGAAAGGCATGCTGAAAAAGCAGCCGACTAAAAAGCAAGCCAAACCAAGAACCATTGAACGGCCCGCCTTTGAAGAAGCATGGGCGGGCATTGGTCTGGAATTGATTGAAAACCGCTTCGGCTTTGTTTACGTGAAACGGATCCGTTACCCGCTCGATACGATTCATGGCAATGTTAGCCTGTCGGAGCTGGACCGGGTGCGGACTGCGTGGGAACAAGCGCCGTTTGAGCATCCGTTCAAATTGAAAAAAGAAGAACCCATCCTGTTTTTTGATACCGAAACGACGGGACTTAGCGGAACGGGCGCTTATATTTTCCTGATCGGCATCCTGGTGAAGAAAAGCGATCATTTTGAAATGACGCAATACATTATGCCCGATCCCTCTCATGAGGCTGCGTTTCTTTACGAAACCGGCTTGTGGCAGGACGATGAGCCGACCATTTTTTCCTATAACGGCAAAAGCTTTGATTGGCCGCAGCTGACGTCAAGGTGGACGATGCACCGGCAAACGCTGCCGAAGCTGCCGGTGCCGAAGCAGATTGATTTGTTCCATGGCACGAAACGCATTTGGAAAAATGAACTCGAGCGCATGAAGCTCAGCACGATCGAATCGGAAAAGCTGGGATTCGAGCGGGTCGGCGATGTCCCGGGCTTCCTCATTCCGGCGATTTATCTTGATGCAGTGAAGAGCGGCTATACGGATGGACTGGCTAAAGTGCTGTTTCATAACGAGCTCGACATTCTGTCGCTCGTTTCGCTGTATGTGCTGTCATCGGATCTGCTAATGGAGGATATGTTGTCAGAAACAAGCGGAGCTTATACCAATATCGGCAAATGGTATGCGGACTTGAAACAATACGACCAAAGTGCGGCTTATCTGGAACATGTTACACAAGAGCGTGGAAGCGGCGCCGCATTGGCGCGATTTTTCCTGGCCATCCAGAAAAAACGGAACGGTGACCACGCCGAAGCGGTAAAGCTTTTTAAAGAAGCGGCACCGCATCTCCGCGGGGCAGCAGAAGTCGAAGCTTGGGTCCACGCGTCAAAACTGTACGAACATCAGCTGCGCAATGTGGACCAGGCGATCATCATGGCCAATTTTGCAAAAGAGGCGAGCGAGCATACCCACGTGCGGAAATCGCTAGAGCAGGATATCCATAAACGGCTGATCCGTCTTCATGAAAAAAAACGAAAAAAAGAACTGCAACTTGATAAGAACTAGACACGCAAAACTTGCCTTATGCTATACTTAGCGTAAAGCAAGTTTTTATTTTGCAAAAACGTCAATATCTAGTTGCACGTTACGGAAGGACGATTAAAATGGACAATAAATTCACAGCGAAAGACATTTTGGAAAAAGACTTCAAAACGGGAATGCGCGGTTATAACCAGGATGAAGTGGACCATTTTTTAGATGATATCATCCAGGACTATGAAATCTTCAGCAAAAAAATCGAACAATTGCAAAACGAAAACAAGCGGCTTCGTGCTGAGATGGAAGATATGCCGAGAAAACAGGCAACTCCAGCTCCAGGAACAACCAATTTCGATATTTTGCGCCGTTTGTCCCATCTTGAAAACCACGTGTTTGGCAGCAAATTGAACAACAATTGATTGGGATTGAAAGTTTCGCTCTTATAGCGTATACTTGTTAAGCCATCTGAAATTCTGGCAATCGCTCCAGTTCAGTCTGGAGAGGAAAGTCCATGCTCACACGGCCCTGCAATGGACGTAGTGATCGCGCTCAGCGAAACAATAAGCTGAGGCAGCCGCATAGCGGTTGACGGCGGGTAGAACGCCTAAGTCTTCGGATATGGCCGAAATACCCTGAAGGTGCCACAGTGACGGAGCTGCATAAGAAATTATGCAGGTGGAACGAGGTAAACCCCGCGAGTGAGAAACCCAAATTATGGTAGGGGCACTTTTCCGATGGAATCCAACGGAGGAAGAGGCAAGCTAGGCTTGCAGATAGATGGTTGCCGTCCACTAGTACGAGGCGCAAGCTGTTTGAGTACGTGGAAACAAAACATGGCTTATAGAATTTCGTTTGGCTTTAAAATGCTTATTGAAGGCTCTCCTTGCGGGGAGCTTTTCTACTTATTATGGAATCGGATTGAACTTGGCCCCCTTCAAAAAGGCGGGGACAGGAAAAGGAGCTTATATGACTAAATTTAAATTATTAGCGACAGCTGCCATGGGCCTCGAGTCTATCGTAGCGGATGAATTAAAACAGCTTGGATACGAAACACAAACTGAAAACGGCAAAGTGTTTTTCGAAGGCGATGAGCGCGATATCGCTTTCACAAACCTTTGGCTGCGGACGGCAGACCGGGTGAAAATCATCGCAGGCGAATTCAGCGCGTATACATTCGATGAATTGTTTGAACAAACGAAAGCGTTGGATTGGGAAAAATTCCTGCCGGTCGATGCCAATTTTCCGGTACAGGGGAAATCAGTGAAATCAAAGCTATACAGTGTGCCGGATTGCCAGGCATTAGTCAAAAAAGCGATCGTTGAACGCTTGAAAAAAGCCTATCACCGGAACTCGTTCTTGGACGAATCGGGTGCCCGCTTTAAAATCGAAGTGTCAATCCTGAAAGACAAAGTCCAATTGTCGATCGACACAAGCGGAGCAGGCTTGCATAAGCGCGGCTACCGCTTGGATCAAGGGGAAGCACCGTTGAAAGAAACCTTAGCGGCAGCTTTGGTGAAACTATCCCGTTGGACGCCGGACCGGCCTTTTGTCGATCCGTTCTGTGGATCCGGGACGATTGCGATCGAAGCGGCAATGATCGGACAGAACATCGCGCCAGGCTATAACCGTGATTTCGACAGTGAAAATTGGCCGTGGATGACGCAGCAGATTTGGGACGATGTCCGAGAAGAAGCGGAAGAGCTTGCGAATTACGACCAGCCGCTGAACATTCTCGGCACCGATATCGACCACAAAATGATCAGAGTGGCTGAGGAAAATGCGCGTGAAGCCGGCTTTGCCGACATCATCAAATTCCAGCAGCGCCAAATAAAAGACTTTACGACGAATGAAGAAAACGGCGTCGTCATCGGCAATCCGCCATATGGCGAGCGGATCGGTGAAATTGAAGTGATTGAAGAAATGATCAAGGATATGGGCAACATCTTTGCGAAGCATCCGACCTGGTCGGTTTATATGCTGTCATCGATGGCCCGTTTTGAAACCTTATACGGCCAGCCGGCCACGAAAAAACGCAAACTGTTCAACGGCTTTATCCGCACGGACTTGTTCCAATTCTGGGGAGAACGCTCGAAAAACAAATGACATGAGAACGGAAGGGCCCCAGCCCTTCCGTTTCTCTGTGAGGAGAATTAGATGAGACAGCCATTACCATTTCCATTATCGAAAGATAAAACATTCTTTGAATCGCTGAACGACTGGATCGGGGATGTCTTTTACGACGAATTGCCGGAAAAAGGCTTTGATCTGCGAGATGAACAGATTTTCATGGCGTTCCAGATTGAGCAGGCGCTGAAAGACAAATCCGTCCTGTTCGCCGAAGCAGGCGTCGGGACCGGAAAAACATTGGCGTACCTTTTGCCAGCCATTGCCTACGCCCGCTATACCGGCAAGCCGGCATTGATTTCCTGTGCTGACGAAACTTTGATCGAACAGCTTGTCAAAAAAGGCGGCGATATCGACCGTTTGGACGCCATGTTCGATTTGAAATTGGATGTCCGCCTGGCCAAATCGCGGGACCAATATCTATGCCTGCAAAGGCTTGAAGGCGCACAAAAGCGCAGCGACGCCGATTTCCTGGATGACATTGAATTCAGTTTGCCGGAATTCGTCAACAAAACCTATTCGATGCAAAACACGTATCCGTACGGCGAACGTTCAAGCTATCCGGACGTCACCGATGACGAATGGCAGCAAGTCAATTACCATCCGATCCAAAATTGCACGGCATGCGAGCTGCGCAATAAATGCGGACAGACGATCCACCGCAACCATTACCGCGAAGCGACCGACCTTGTCATTTGTTCACACGATTTCCTGATGGAGCACATCTGGACGAAAGAAACCCGCATCCGCGAAGGCCAGACGCCTTTGTTGCCGGAAGTTTCGCAAATTGTTTTGGATGAAGGGCATTTATTGGAATTTGCTGCACAGCGCGCATTGACGTACGAAGTGCAGGAAATGACGCTGCTGAACGTCACTGAACGCGTCATGGTCGATGGCGTACGTGAAAAAACGCTCGGCCTGATTGAGCAAACCATTGATTTGCACAATGAATTTTTCCGCGTGCTGCGCGCAAATACGATTGCGTCGGACGAAGATCGCAAAGCGATCACCAAATCGGACGATTTGTTGATGCTCGGCCATAAGCTGATCAATAAAATCGATTCGCTCTTGGAAGAGTTCGTCTTTGAAGGTGAATTGTACACGATTCCGGAATACGATTTGAAAATTGCGGAAGAGTATTTTGACCTTTATACGTTCGCCATGAAACTTTTCATCGAAAAAGGCGATGCCGTAAATTGGCTCGAAGTGAAAGATGAAATCGAGACGCTTGTCATCATGCCGCGCTTGGTAACGGATATCTTGGAAGAGAAATTCTTCGACGGCAAAATGCCGATCATTTTTTCTTCTGCCACGCTTTCCATTCAAAAAGACTTTACTTATATCGCTGACAGCCTAGGCATCGACGATTTCCAATCGTTCTCGGTGCCATCGCCATTCGATTACGAAGAAGTCATGAAGATTTTCAAGCACGCGCTGCCGCAAGAACAGAAATTCAGCCGTGTCTACGATTTATTGTCGAGCGGAGACCAAACCTTGGTGTTGTTCAAATCAAAAATCGATATGGAGAACTTCAAGCAGTCACTGCCGCTTGCACATCCATACACGATTGAATTTGAAGGGGACCGGGAATTGTCGACCGTCGTCAAAGACTTCCAGGAAGGCAAATTCCAAGTGCTGTGTTCGTATCATCTTTGGGAAGGTTTGGACTTGCCGGGTGAAGCTTTGACGAAAGTCATCATTGTCGATCTGCCTTTGCCACCAAAAGATCCGGTTTTCGAAGCGAAACGCAAATTCAGCTTGAACCCACTTGAAGAAATCGATTTGCCGTTTATGCAGTTGCGCATTCAGCAAGGCATCGGCCGTTTGATCCGCACATCACGTGATTACGGAGAAATTCACCTTTTATTGAACGAAGAAGAATTGGTGATAGAACATCTATGGGATAAAGTTTTGCCGGTAGCCGCAAATAATTTCCTATAGGCCTTTCGGTTTATGATACACTGATGTTTCAATGCTGATATTGGAGGGATTTTTGTGGATTTACAGCAATCATATAAAGAGCACGTCGCTAAAATGCGTGCCTATCAAGAAGCTATTTCGCTTTTGTACTGGGATTTGCGGACGGGCGCTCCTAAAAAAGGGGTAGACTTGCGGTCCGAGACGATCGGCACCCTGTCATCTGAGCTTTTCGCTTTGTCGACATCAGATGAATTCGGCGGAATACTAACTGGTTTAGAAGCAGAGAAGACCGGATTAGATCCGGTCTTACAGCGTTCCGTTGAAGAATCACGAAAAGAATACGATTTAAGCAAGAAAATTCCACCTGCTGCGTATAAAGAATTCGTCGTGCTGCAGTCGAAAGCAGAATCCGTTTGGGAAACCGCAAAAGCGGAATCCGATTTTGCGATGTTCGAGCCGTATTTGGAAAAGCTGGTAGCAAAAACGAAAGAAATGATCGGCTATTGGGGCGAGAAGAACGGCAGCGCGTATAACACGCTGCTCGATCAATACGAGCCGAGCATGACGACAGAAGTGCTGGATGAAGTTTTCGGCAAACTGCGCCAGCGCATTGGCAGTTTGGTCCAAAAAATTGCCGACTCCGACAACAAGCCGGAAACGGATTTTCTGTACAGCCATTTTCCAAAAGAAGCACAGCGTGAATTCAGCCTGCAGATTTTGCAGCAATTGGGCTATGATTTTGACGCCGGGCGCTTAGATGAAACCGTCCATCCGTTCATGACCAACATCAATCGCCAGGACATCCGCGTGACGACGAAATACGATGAGAACGATTTCCGTTCAGCCGTTTTCGGGACAATCCATGAATGCGGCCACGCGGTCTATGAGCAAAATCTGGGCAGCAAGCTTGCCGGCATGCCGGTTGAAACCGGTGCGTCAATGGGCATTCACGAATCCCAGTCGCTGTTTTTCGAGAATTTCATCGGCCGCAGCGAAAATTTCTGGAACCGCAATTACACGGCCCTTCAGCAGGCTTCACCGCAAGGCTTTGGTAATGTCGAAAAATCGGAATATCTCCGGGCCATCAATGAGGCTAAGCCGTCGCTCATCCGCATCGAAGCGGACGAATTGACCTACGCGCTGCACATCATGGTGCGCTACGAACTTGAAAAAGGGCTCTTTAACGGCGATCTGCAAGTGAAAGATTTGCCGGAATTGTGGAACGCGAAATACGAAGAATACCTCGGCGTTCGCCCTTCGAACGATGCTGAAGGCATTTTGCAGGACGTCCACTGGGCAGGCGCAAGCTTCGGTTATTTCCCATCCTACGCATTGGGCTATATCTACGCAGCGCAATTCAAAAACGCGATGCTGAAGGATCTGCCGAATTTTGACGCTTTGCTTGAAGAAGGCAATGCGGCGCCAATCTTAGAATGGCTGACGGAAAACGTCCACCAGCACGGCGCCATGAAAAAACCGCTGGAAATCCTGGAAGACGCAACAGGCGAAGGCTTGAACGCGGATTACCTAGCCGATTATCTGGAAAAGAAATACACCAGCCTATATAACTTGAGAAGATGAAGTGACTGTAGAGTCGATATTCCGCAAAACAGCTACGCTTGCCGCGGGCGAGCGCCAAGCCTCCTCAGTCGCTTCGAAAACCGGTGCTCCTGCATCGCTTCGCTAGCTTCGTCGCAAATGGTTGGGCAAAAGAAATTTGCCCAACCATTCCTTGCGGGGTCTCGGCTGTCTCGCTTTCCCGCAGGCAAGACATTGGCCGAAGCTCGCGAGGGCAAGTCTTTGCGACGAAGCGCACAGCGCTGCAGGAGCAGTAAGGTTTTCTCCGCTGTTTTACTCCATATCTAAGGACAACAAAAATATGCAGATATTTTTTCAAAAAGTTCTTAGATTAAAGAAATGATTCGATATTAATATTCACCTTTGAATGGAGCGGAGGGCGGCGACTCCAGCGGGCAAAGCCTGTGCTGAAGGCCCCGCAGGAGCGCTAGCGACGAGGAGACTGAAGCCAGGCCCGCGGAAAGCGTCCGCCTGAGAGCGGAATGAAAAGGAATATACAAATCTTCACAATTTAAAAGCATGGACAAGGGCAACCTTTTCCATGCTTTTTTCATTTGCCTTGGCAATTGACCGAAAACAATGATTATAATGAAAGAGGAGGCGATCATATGTTGAAATCATTCAGTTTGGAAGGCAAGACTGCAATTGTGACAGGGGCTGGCAAAGGCATCGGCCGTGCCATCGCGATGGCGGTGGCAGAAGCAGGTGCCAATGTTATGCTAGTGGCGCGGACCGAAGCGGATCTGCGCAGCGTGCAAGAAGAGATCGGCAACGAACGGACTTCGTTTATTGCTGCAGACATCACAGATCGGGACCAGATCCGCAATGCTGTTCAGAAAACGGTGGAAAGATTCGGTGGATTGGATATCCTGGTCAATAACGCAGGCATGAACATCCGCTCCAAATTAGAAGACGCAAGCGATTTGGAATGGCATAAAATTATGGACACCAACGCCCATAGCGTGTTCATGTTTTCACAGGAAGCCGCCAAAGAGATGGCTTCAGGCGCATCAATCATCAATATCAGTTCCGTCGGAGGCGACCGCGCCTTGAAAACGGGCGTCGTCTATGCGGCTTCCAAAGCGGCAATTATCCAGATGACGCGCGTTATGGCAATGGAATGGGGGCCGAAGAATATCCGGGTCAATGCCATCGGCCCGTGGTATTTCCGTACACCGCTGACAGAAAAAATCTTAAGCGATGAAGAGTATTTAAATTCGATTCTTGCAGTGACGCCGATGAAACGCGTCGGAGAGTTGCCGGAAGTCGCTACGCCTGTGGTCTTTCTGGCATCGGACGCAGCGAGCTACATAACCGGGCAAACTTTATTCGTTGACGGCGGCATGTCGATCCACGGTTTTTCCTGATCACTGCTTGGCGAAATCCTTTCCTGGAAACAGGGAAGGATTTTTTTCGTTCCGCTTGAAAAAATGTTATGATATTAGCAGTATTGGAAGGTTTAACAAAGAACATCCGGAAGAAGGGAACAGACTTACATGACACAGGACCACAAAAGCGAATTGATTGAAACAGCGAGGCTCCACCAGATTTTTTTAGCCAATGAAGACACGGAGCGCGCGGCTAAAGCGGAGCTTTTTGCTAAAAAAATACTTAAGAACAATTTCATCATCGGTTTTGCCGGCCATTTTTCTTCAGGCAAATCCTCCATGATCAATGCGCTGACAGGTGAAACGATCTTGCCGTCCAGCCCGATTCCAACCAGCGCTAACATCGTCAACGTACATAAAGCAGAAAAAGACTTCGCAATCGTCAACATGAAAAACGAAAAGCCTGTTTTTTTCCCGGAGAATTATGATTTTGAAGCCGTCAAGGCATTCTGCAAAAGCGGAGATGTCACCCAAATTGACATCGGCCACCACGACTCGGTCCTTCCGGAAGGCATCACTGTCATGGATACCCCAGGCGTCGATTCGACAGACGATGCGCACCGGATGTCCACCGAGTCAGCACTCCACGTCGCGGATATGGTTTTCTACGTTATGGATTACAACCATGTGCAGTCTGAGCTGAATTTCAATTTTACGAAAGAACTCCAAAAGTACACTGAGCTGTACTTGATCGTCAATCAAATCGACAAGCACCAGTCGAATGAGATTCCGTTTACGGATTTTCAGCAAACGGTCCATGATTCGTTTGCGGCGTGGGGCGTTGTGCCAAAAGGCATCTTCTTTACCTCGTTGAAGGATTTTAATTTTCCGGAAAACGATTTTGAAAAAGTGAAAGGCCTGGTTTCTTCGACAATGAACGATTGGAAAGGGCATGTCGGTGAAGCCACCCATTCCGCGCTGCAGCAATTAAAAGATGAACACCTGCAATTCCTGGAAGCCGAACAGATGGAACGGCTGGCTGCCTTTTCTTCGGTGTTGACCGAAGAAGAATGGGAAATGCGCAGTGAGTTGAAGCTGGAAAATGAAAAAGTGGAACGCCGCTTGTCTGTGCTGGATTTTGAAAACTGGAAATCGAAATTCGAGAAAAGCCGCAAAGAACTCGTTGAGAATGCCAATATCATGCCTTATGAGATGCGCAGCGCATTGACGAGTTACATGGAGTCGGTTCAGCCTGGCTTTAAAGTCGGTTTATTGTTCAGCGCCAAAAAAACGCAGGAAGAACGGAATGCAAGGCAACAGGAAGTGGCTGGCCATTTGGACGCGGTCACAGCTTCACAAATCACAAGCCATTTGAAAAAATTGATGAAAAATTCATTGAAAGATGCTGGCCTGCTGACGGACAGCGAATCGATTTCCATCGATGAAACAGAATTTCATGTGCCATTTTCCCTGGTGGATGATGGGATTCCGAAAAATGGTGCCGTAACAGCAGATGCCGTGCTGAATATCGCCAAAAGTATTACGACAGCTGTCCAGCGCTGGTTCATTAAAGAAACCGATAGCTGGAAAAATGAACAAGAAGAAAAGTTCAACGGCTTAACAGACGATGCGAGCACAGAAATGGATATGAAAGCGGAAGGGCTTAGCCAAAAAATGTTGGCGATCGCGACGCTTGAAGAAATGGACGAGCGTATTGCAAAAGTGAAGCGCGCATTCTCAGCGATGCTGCCAAAACAGAAAGAAGCAGCCGAACTGAAAGTTGAAAAGTGGCAGGATGAATTTCATCTTGACGAAGATGAAATGACGGTATTCGATCCTTCAATGCTTGCACCCGATAAAGTGCGTGAAACGGACGAGCGTCCGGAAGAAGAATTGGCTGTCCAGCAATTCGATGAAAACGCAGTGATCAAGCGCGCGGGCCAGACCGCAGCCGTGCTTGGCCAAGTCAAAGGGTTCGTGGAAACTGCGCAATACTTGAAACGCAAAGCAGGAAGGCTTGAAAACCAGGAATTTACGATCGCATTGTTCGGTGCGTTCAGTGCGGGGAAATCTTCTTTTTCCAATGCGTTGATGGGGGAATCGGTGCTGCCGGTTTCGCCGAATCCGACAACCGCTACAATTAACCGGATTCGGCCGGTGACGGCAGAGCATCCACATGAAATGGCGGATGTCCGGCTGAAAACAGTCGCTCAAATGACCGAAGACGTACGAAATTCTTTCCAGGCTTTGGGGATTGCCATCCAGACTTTACCGGAAGCGTATGAAAAATCATCTTCGCTTCCTGCCAGTGATACGACGGAAAAACAAGTCCATCAATCATTCATCAATGCGTTCCGAAATGGCTATACGCAATTTGAAAAAGAGCTTGGCAAGACGCTCCGCGTCAATCGGGAAGAGTTCGGCTTGTATGTGGCCAAAGAGGAACGCAGCTGCTTTGTCGATGAAATCGACTTCTACTACGACTGCGAATTAACTAGGAACGGCGTCACACTAGTAGATACACCGGGAGCAGATTCGATAAATGCCCGCCATACGAATGTGGCATTCGAATACATCCGCAATGCCGACGCGATTTTGTTCATCACGTATTACAACCATGCATTTGCACGGGCGGACCGGGAGTTCCTCATTCAGCTTGGCCGCGTCAAGGATGCTTTTGAGATGGACAAGATGTTTTTCGTTGTCAATGCCATCGATTTGGCAAACAACGAAGAAGAAAAAGAAGCTGTGGTTGATTATGTAAGAGATGAATTGCAGCGCTTCGGCATCCGTTTCCCACGGCTTTATGGTGTATCCAGCCTGCAAGCCCTGCGCGAGCGCGCCAGTTCGGGTATGCCAGAATTCGAAACAGCATTCCAGCATTTCCTGAAAGATGAATTGAAAGGCATGGCCGTGCAGTCTTTGGCGGAAGAAGAACAAAAGGCTGTTGATCGCTTTAAAGGGCTGATCGAACAGACGGAACGGAATTTGATGCGCAAAGACGAGCGCTTGTCGGAACTGAAAAAGCTGGAGCAGCAATTGCGGATATTGTTCAGTGCCTCTGCTTCGGCAATCCTGTCCCGCGAGACGCTACAGGAACTTGACGAATTGCTTTATTACGTCAACCAGCGCGTTTTTTACCGCTTCAACGACTTTTTCAAAGAAGCGTTCAACCCGTCAGCTTTTTCCGGCAAGAGTTCCCAGCAAGCGCTTGACGGCGCATTGGCTGAGATAACCGAGATGGCAGCATTCGATTTTCAGCAGGAGCTGCGGGTTACGAATTTCAGGCTGGCCCAGTTTATCGACAAGAAAATCCTGATGCGTTTCAAGGATGATACTGCAAAGCTGAAAGAACTGAATCCTGACTTTTCTTTCACACCGTATGAGGTAGAAGAAGCACCAGTCGGCGATGTTTCAAAACCGTTCGAACGGGCGGATTACAGCAGCGTTAAAGGGTATTATAAAAACAATAAAGCCTTTTTCGAGAAAAATGAAAAAGAGAAGCTCCGCGATGCATTGCAGTCATTGATGCAGCCGGATGCCCAGAAATACTTGGCAATTGAAAAAGCTCGGCTAGGCGCTTGGGCGGAGCATTTGGTCGACCAGGAAGCAGAAGGGCTGCGCCAGCATATCCTGAGGCAGGCGGTTGACCAGATTGAATCCGAACGGACCTTGCTGCAGCAGCAGGAAATTTTGGACGAATGGAAAAAATCTTTATCCACTCTCTCACGCGAAAGGAAGTAATCGAATGAAAGTTTTTATAGATGTCCAAGGCACGGAAAATTACCGCTGGATCGATGCTCGTTTTGATCTGAAAGATCCTGTATCCGGCAAAAACATGTACGATAAAGGCCATGTCGAAGGGGCGATTTACTGGGATTTAGAAGAGGATTTATCTGATATGACTTCCAATGCCGGCCGCCACCCGATGCCTGGCAAAGAAAAAATTGCAGAGTTGATCCATGCCAGCGGGCTGGATCCGAAAGACCATGTTGTCGTCTACGACCAAGGCGGTGCGCCATTTGCTGCCCGTGCATGGTGGCTGTTGAAATATGCCGGATTTGAAAACGCCTTTATCAGCCGAGTCGGATTTGAAGACTTGCAGAAACAAGGAATCAATGTCTCTACTGAAGTGCCGGTGTTCGATCGCACGGATGTAGCATTGGATTTTGAAGAACCGCTTTACGCAGACCAGGATTACGTCAAGAAAATCATCAGCGGCGATGAGCTTGGCGTCCTAGTAGATGCCCGTTCCGCAGCACGCTATGCCGGGCTTGAAGAGCCGATTGATCCTGTATCGGGCCGCATTCCGGGTGCGCGAAATTTCGACTGGGAGAACTTGGTTGAAAACCGCCAAATTAAAGGGGAAGCCGACTTTAGCGAAGTGCTGCAAAAACACGAACCCGCGGTTATTTATTGCGGAAGCGGTGTTTCAGCAGCCGTTTTATACGCTAAATTAGCGGAACAGGGGCACGATTCACTCAAACTCTACACAGGCAGTTTCTCGGACTGGATCACCGATGAAGCGAACGTCGTGGAATTTGACCGCGAAGAACACCCGAAAGCAGCCGATGATGAAACAAAAGCATTGCTTGCACGCCTGATCGACGAAGGTTATTCAGGTGAAATGCTCATGAAGAAATTCGAATATGAGAAATCATTGTTAAACGGAAAATAAACAAAACCCCCGCTTTTTTCAAAGTGGGGGTTTTGTCTATTCTTTTTCTGCAGTTTCAATCTCAGCTGGCTCTGGTGTTTCTTTGCGCGTCAGCTGGACGGTGATGATCTGGTGGTTTTCCATTTCGATGACGGTAATCGTATGTGCCGGCAAATCGATTGATTCACCTTCGTTGATTTCCGTGTTCTTCATTTGGACCCATCCGCCGATCGTATCGACGTCTTCGCTGTCATCAAAAGAAATGGCAAAGCGGTCTTCAAGGTCGGAAAGCAGCACGCGGCCGCTTAATAAATAATTATGGGCATCAAGCGCTTTGATTTCATCCGCTTCGTCCTCGTCGAATTCATCGCGGATTTCACCGACAATTTCTTCAAGGATATCTTCCATCGTTATGACACCGGCCGTGCCGCCGTATTCGTCAATGACAATCGCCATATGAACTTGTTGCCGCTGCATCGTCAGCAATACGTTTTGAATCGGAGAACCTTCTACCACAAAAGGAATGTCATGAACATTGACACTTTCTTTTAAATTATTGTTCATTGAAAAGGTGGTGAGCATTTCCTTGATGTTGACAAAACCGATAATATCGTCCTTGTCGCCATTTTCGGTTACAGGATACCGGGTATATTGATGTTCACGGACGATTTCCATTAAATCGTTATGATCCATTTCAAGCGAAATCGTTTCCATTTGCGTCCGCGGAATCATGACATCTTTAGCCTGGCGTTCATCGAAAGAAAAGATGTTCTGCATATACGACAATTCAGTCTGGTTGATCTCTCCGCTTTGATAGCTCTGGTTCATGATGATTTTCAATTCTTCTTCCGAATGTGCTTGTTCATGGCCAGCAGGCTCAACGCCGAATAAGCGAAGCAGCAAGCGGGCGGAACCATTCATCAGCCAGATGGCCGGATTCATGATCTTGCCGAAAATGATCAATGGACGCGAAAAGAACAAAGCCATTTTTTCGGAATACTGAATTGCCAAAGTTTTAGGCGCAAGTTCGCCCAGTACAACATGCAAAAACGTGATACCGGTGAAAGCGATGGCAAATGATAGTACTGATGCCGTCGGTTCGCCAATTCCGTAGTTCTCGAACACCGGGTGCAGAATGCGTTCAACAGTCGGTTCACCAAGCCACCCTAGCCCGAGAGCGGTGACGGTGATGCCTAATTGGCACGCAGACAAATAATAATCCAGGTGTTCTGAAATTTTCTTTGTCAACACTGCGTTTTTATTGCCTTCCATGATCAATTGGTCGATCCGCGATTGCCTGACCCGAATCATTGAAAACTCCGATCCGACGAATAACGCGGTTAAAGCAATTAATATGGCCACCAAAAACAAATTTAAAATAAGTATACTGTCCAATTGTTCCCTCCGGCTAGGAGGGTTCACCTCAGCTTTCTAAAATATGGACTTAATTATAGCATATTTTACTTCTATTTTGTTGCACTGGCAAATTGCCTCAACTTTTGAGCAATTTAAAATCAATCTTGTTGAATACATAGGGTTTTGGATTTATGATTAAGAGTAGAAAAGGAGTGACATCATGAAAACCTTATGGCATGGAGGCATTATTTATACAATGGCGTCGGAAGGCGAAACCGTTGAAGCGGTTCTCGTTTCGGGCGGTAAAATAGAGCAGGTAGGTTCATATAATGAATTGAAAGAGCGAGCAGATGAGGAAATCGATTTGCAGGGGAAAGTCCTTTATCCAGGTTTTGTCGATAGCCATATGCATATGATCGGCCACGGCGAAAAACTGCTGCGGGTGGATTTGTCCAAAATCGAATCAGCAGAAGAAATGAAAGCGGAATTGATCCGCTCGACAAAAAACCTCTCAGTAGACGAATGGTTTATCGGGGAAGGCTGGAACGAAAACAATTTCGCTGACCGCAAAATTTTCCATTGCGACGAATTGGATGAGATTTCTGCATCACCGATGCTGCTGAAGCGCGTTTGCCGCCATGCCATTTTGGCGAATTCAAGTGCGCTTAAATTGGCGGGCATCACAAAAGACACGCCGGATCCGGAAGGCGGCGTCATCGTCCGCGACAATGACGGCGAGCCGACCGGTTATTTACTGGATGCTGCGCAAGACCTTGTTTCAAGCCAAGTGCCGGAAGTGAGCGTCGACTATCTGACGACTGCCCTGAAAACGTCTGTGGAAGATTTGCTGTCGCTCGGGTTGACAGGTGCCCACACGGAAGATATGGGCTATTACGGTGATTTTAACCGGCCGTTGCAGGCGTTCAAAAACGTTATCGGCGGACCCTTGAAATTCCGGGCTCATCTGCTGCGGGCCCATAGCGTGTTTGAAAACATGATGGAAACCGCTGAATACAATGAACCCTTTATTGACCCGGGCGCAATGAAAATATTTGCGGACGGCTCAATCGGCGGTAAAACGGCGTTGCTCAGCAAACCGTATAACGACGACCCGGCAACAAGCGGTGTGGCGATGCACAGCGACGATGAGTTGAAACGCCTCGTCGGGATGGCGCGCAAGCACGGTGAAGCGGTTGCTGTCCACGTGATCGGCGACTTGGGAATGGAAAAAGCGCTTGACGCGATCGAAGCCCATCCTGTTCCGGCAGGGAAAAGGGACCGGCTGATCCATGCAATGGTTGTGCGGGAGGATTTGGTCGAACGCATGCAAAAACTGGACGTTGCGTTGGACATTCAGCCAAGCTTTGTGACTTCGGATTTCCCATGGGTCGTTGAACGGCTTGGCGTCGAGCGCATCAATTGGGCCTACGCCTGGAAGAGCCTGCTCGATAAGGGGCTGATTTCAGCTGGCGGCTCGGATGCGCCAATCGAAGAAGTCGATCCGCTGCTTGGCATTTACGCAGCGGTAGCGAGAAGAAAGCCGTACGAAACACACGAAGGCTATATGGCACACGAAAAGCTCAGCCGCTTCGAAGCGATTCAATTGTATACAAGCGGCAGTGCAGCGGCAATCTGCAAAGAGCATGAACGCGGCCGGATCCTGGTTGGTTTTGACGCAGATTTCACCGTGCTGGATCGGGATTTGTTTGCAGGAGAACCGGAACAAATCGTTGAAGCGCAAGTGGAGATGACAGTCGTTGCGGGTGAAGTGATGTTTGCCAAGAAAGCGAAAGCAAAGCAGAAAGAGGGGATGGTTTGATGCCAGTGACACCAACAGCGATCCTCGACAGTTTGGCAGCAGCCGAAAAGTCAGGTGTCGATATGGGGAGCCCGAAAGCGGTTGTAGATTTTATGCTTGCACAAGGCGAACGCCAATCGATCTTGTATTTCTATAAGCCGAATAGTGTCGAATTCGATTTTGATAAATTTGAAGGCATTGTGAAAGAAATGCGCACGCGCAAAGAGCAATAAAGGATTCTGATTTCAGTGAACCTATGATGAAAAAATAAGGGCAGTCCGTGAAAGTCATTTTAAGACTTTCACGGACTGCCCTTTATGTTTGCGGAATGTTATTTGCCGCCCAATATATTGAACAAGCCCCCGGCGATGCTGCCTTCACCTTGTGAGCTGCCGGCGGGGTTTTGGGGTGCGGCCGCAAAGACGCGGCTCGCCAGACGGCTGAAAGGCATCGATTGGATCCAAACACTTCCAGGTCCACGCAGTGTAGCAAAGAACAAGCCCTCGCCGCCGAATAAAGCGGTCTTGATGCCTGCGACCCGTTCGATATTGTAATCCACATCAGCTGTCATGGCAACGAGGCAGCCGGTATCGACTCTAAGGACTTCGCCTTTTTGAAGATTTTTTCGGATCAGCGTTCCGCCGGCATGGACAAAAGCTAAGCCATCGCCTTCGATTTTTTGCATGATAAAGCCCTCGCCGCCAAAAAAGCCGGCTCCGAGTTTTTGCTGCAATTCAATGCCGATGGAAACGCCTTTGGCTGCAGCTAAAAAAGAATCTTTTTGGCAAATGATTTTGCCGCCGAGCGTGCTCAAGTCCATGGCGATAATTTTACCGGGATAAGGAGCGGCAAACGAAACATGGCGTTTGCCCGTTCCGTTGTTCGTAAAAGCAGTCATAAATAAACTTTCACCCGTCAGTACACGCTTGCCGGCACCCATCAGCTTGCCCATGAGGCCGGAGCCGCCTGAACTCTTAGAACCGTCGCCGAAAATGGTTTCCATCGTGATGCCGTCTTCCATCATCATCAATGCACCAGCTTCCGCAATCACTGTCTCTGCTGGATCTAGCTCGACTTCAACGAATTGCATATCGTCACCGTGTAATTTAAAATCGATTTCATGATTATTCAAGTAAGTTCCTCCTCAAGATTCTATTTTTCCATACTGCTTATACGGTCTATATAAGCTAAAGGTTTCGCCAAATTTCATCAAACTCCTGCAATGAACCGTTCGTTAAAGAGGCGCTCTTCCGGTAGCCAGCGAAATGTGCTAAAATTTAGACAAACCGTTTAGGGATGGGGATATATTATGGAGATGGCGTTATCATTATTAATTATCGCGGTGGCGATTTTCGCTGGCTATTCATTGAAGAAATTTTACGACAAGCCGTATATCGTGAATTTCGCTTTAGCGGCCATGCTGCTGCTGATTGTTCTTCGGACAGTGCTCCTGCAGCCAATCAATACACTGGGCTGGGCTGCAATCATCATTTGTTCTATTGCATTCGTTTTCCAGGCAGTTCTTGGCGTAAAGAGTTTGAAAGCCAAGCCACACGTACAAGCATAGAAAAGACGGCCCTCTCTGTAATGAGAAAGGGCCGTCTTTTAGGTTAAAGCTGGCTTAGGGCTTCTTCAATCAAAACATCTCCTGATATTATTTCGAAGGTTTTATTAAACACATGGACATTGTCGAGTGAATAGAAAAGGACGCCGGCAACATCTTCGCGCGGTATCGGACCGGATTCCAGGCTTTCTCTCGCCTCGATCCGGCCAGTTCCCGGATCATTTGTCAACAGCCCCGGCCGGATAATCGTGTAGTTCAATCCGCTCGCCCGGAGAATGTTATCTGCATGGTGTTTAGCGACATAATAAGGGGCAATTTCGTCTCCCCATGATTCGCGTTTGTCAGCGTGGATGGCGCTGACCATTAAAAAGCGGTCAGTTCCGGTTTGTTCGGCGGCTTCGATTGATTTGGCGGCACCATCCAAGTCGATCAGCAGCGTCTTGTCCGCGCCGGTATCACCGCCGCTGCCTGCAGCAAATACAGCAGCATCGCAGCCCTGCATTGCTTGTGCGATGTCATCTACGCTGTCTTCGAGCGACGCTAAAACCGATTGGACTCCAAGGCTATTGAAAAAGCTGATTTGGTGCTGCCTTCGGATCATGGCGATTGGCGTATGAGCGCTGCTGTCAGCCAGCAGTTTGACGAGATGCCTGCCAATTTGGCCATTTGCTCCTATCACTAATACTTTCATCTGTATCTGAACCTCCTCGCTGAATATCTTTTTACTGATATACCCTTCATGGAAGGGAGTAAGCGAACGAATCAAGGGTTTTCGAAATAATAAAAAAATTTCTGCACAAGCTGCGGCACTTTAGTATAATATAACTAATCTACTTTTTTTCAATTTAACGTTTTAGGAGGAATTTTATGGAACCACGCCGTATACGAAAATCAGACAAAACAACGAACGAACTCCATTCATCAGGGCTTTCATTGGGTGTAGCGCAAATGGATGTAAAAAAGCTTGATCGAAAACCAAGTGTCATCTGGGACTTCTTAACCCAATCGTTTTTATTTTTGCTAGGGGGAGTCATCCTCTGCGCATTGCTTTATGGACTCATTTATTTTACATAATGGAAGTTAAGGGAGGAGCCGCGATATGATCATTTACCCAGCATTATCCAAGCAATCGATTGGAGTGACGGCGCCATCATCCGGCGTTGCTCCAGAAATCCACAATACGCTGAAACAAGCAATCAAGCGGCAAGAACAAAGGGGCTTCCAAGTCACAGTCGGTGAAACTGCTTGGACGCAAGCATTGGCCAAATCGGCTCCGGCAGAAGCAAGAGCCGCCGAGTTGATGGAAATGTTAAGCGATTCTTCTATAGACATCGTCATGCCGCCATGGGGAGGGGAATTATTGATTGAAATCCTGGAATTCATGGATTTTCAAAAAATCCCCGCAAAATGGGTTGTGGGCTATTCGGACATCAGCGTATTGTTACTGGCAATGACGTTGAAAACGGGTATTGCGACGGCGCATGGCTTGAATTTCGTGGACTTGAGAGGGCCGGAAACGGATGCTGTCAGCGCGAAATGGCTCGAAGTGCTTCAAACGGCTGCAGGTGAAAGCATCGAGCAGGAGGCGTCCCAAAAATTCCAGCTGAGCTGGGACCATGAAAATCCATCGCCTGTCGTTTTTCATCTGACCGAAGAAACCCAGTGGAAAACGGTGTCTGGTGAAACTGAACATATGGAAGGGCGGTTGCTCGGAGGCTGCATCGATGTGATTCGCCATCTAATCGGCACTCCCTACGGTGATGTCGACGCTTTCCGCAAGGAGCACATTCCGGGAGAGCCAGTCATCTGGTACTTGGAGAATTGTGAAATGAATATTGCCGACATGAAACGATCGCTGATGCAAATGAAATATGCAGGCTGGTTTTATGGCATATCCGGCATCGTTTTCGGCAGAAGCCCGGCCAATGAGCCGGTCAATGGCTACACTGCTGAAAAAATGTACGCCGATCTTTCGGAAGAATTGGGAGTTCCGATCATCTACGATATCGATTGCGGCCATGTACCGCCTCAGCTTACGTTCGTCAATGGAGCACACGCAGTAATTGAAGCGGGCGGCGGAACCGGAAAAATGTTGATGCAATTTTCATGATAAAGGAGCGATGTCCATGGAAATCCGGAAATTGACTACCGCTGATGCGATGGACTACAGGGCTCTTCGCCTGGAAGCATTGGCGAACGACGGAGATGCATTCGGGGCTTCGCTGGAAGATGCCCAGCGTGCACCGCTGTCAAAGACAGCTGACCGGCTGGCAGGGACAGATGCGATGACATTCGGCGCTTTTCTGGAAGGTAAACTGGTAGGCAATGTGACACTGGCGCGTGACACAGGAACAAAACTGCGGCACCGGGCATCGGTCTACGCCGTATACGTGACAGCGTCCGCAAGAGGAAGAGGCATTGCGAATCGATTGATGCAAGAACTCATTGAGGCCGCTGGCGCCATCGAAGAAATCGAACAATTGTATCTGGCGGTGTCCAGTGGAAATACTGCTGCTTTGAAACTCTATAAAAATTTGGGTTTTGAAAAATACGGAATCGATGTGCGGGCGATGAAAATCGGCGGCCGCTATGTCGATGAAGAGCTGATGGTTAAATTCCTATGAAAAAAGCGCCCAAAAGGCGCTTTTATTCATTGCTGAGCCTATATAATTTGTCGTCGCCTTCGATCGGTGTTCCACGTCCATCCGTGTTGTTGGAGATGAAATAAATATTTGTCCCGTCCGAGTAAACATCGCGGACCCGGCCGAACCCTTCGATGGAGTCGGTGACTTCGCCCGTTTCCAGATCCATGACCTTCACAGCAGTGCCGCGGAGTGCCGCAATATAAAGCAGGCCATCCTGAATGGCCAGCCCGCTCGGTGCCCAAGTGTCATTGGAGCCCGTCGTATAATAAGGAGTGACGAGGCCGTCCTCGGCTTCTTCGCCTTCGATGAGCGGCCACCCGTAATTATCGCCTTCATTGATGATATTGATTTCGTCATTTGCAGATTGGCCGTGCTCAGAAGCGTACATATCATTGCCGTTCCAGGCAATGCCTTGAGGATTCCGGTGGCCGCTGGAATAAATGATAAATTCATCGTTGTCATTCAACTTCAGGATCTTGCCATTGACTGAACCCATATCCTGGGCAAGATCGGGTTCAGATGAATCCCCGATGGTTGCATAGAGGGCACCTCCTTCATCAAGTTCCAGCCTGCCTCCGTGGTGGACATTCCCCGTCGGGATCCCTTCAATCAAGACATCGGTTTCTTGCCAAGCATCACCCTCGAGCTGGAAGCGTGCAATCTTATTGAAAGACTGGCCATCCCGTTCGTAAACATAATAGCCGTAAGCTTTGCCGCTTTCTTCAAAATCCTTTGCCAGAACGAATCCGAGGAAGCCAGCTTCAGCTGCATTTGACAACGGATCGGAGAAATTTACTTGCTGGTGCGCCACAACGCCTTCCGCATTTACATGTGCGACAGTGCCAGGGCGTTCCGAAATGTAAAATTCATCGTTGATTTTATTGATCGACCAAGGGGAATCCAATCCTTGTGCAATCGCCTCCGTAGGGGCAGTCGCGTTCTCGGGATTGGCAGGAGCGTCATTGCATGCCGCAAGAAGCGCAACGGATAGAAAAGGCAAAATGTATTTCTTCATTACAAAAACCTCCTTTTTTCCATCATAAGGGAAGAGCATTTGAAAAGGTACTGATATGGGAGTCTTGAAAGCAACACCAGAAAACGAAAAAAAACCGTCATTTCGACGGTTTTTTCCTGTTTTGCATTATTTCCGCAATCACAAGGCCGATTGTCACGGCCAGCAAGATATTGATCATCGCTGGATTCAGGTATTGGTCGCGGAAAATGAAGGCGACTGTCAGTACATAAAATGCAGCTTGTGTGATTTTTGCATATAGCGGTATGCTGTCTTTCGGATAACGCACCCTGACGAGCTGAAACACCAAAAACGATAACAGCAGAGCCAGGAAATGCGGCCAGTATAGATGGTCAACCAAATTATTGACCACCAAGTAAATCACGATAGGGATAATATAAAATAAAACCGAATGCAATGGAATCACCTTTTCAAACTATTTTTTCGGGTTGCGCTGCTGGCGCGATGAAAGCGCCAAGTACAGATTATAAATAGAAAATGCGATTGCAAGTGAGATTATGATGATGGAAATTACCGGGTACACCGAAACGCCGCGCTCCATAATTTCAATGATGCGGGTGTAAAGAATCCAAGGTCCGATTACCAAAATGAAAATATCGAGTACAATTCCAATTTTTGATCTCATAATTTTCCCCCATTTAATTCAACTGCTTCAAGTTTACCAGACTTTCCAGAAAGCGTCTGCCAAAAACTAGTTCTCCATCAAGTTAACTTGATAAAGAGAGGAAAGGCGCAATTCTAAAAACAATTCCATTGAAAATAATGCTCTAGTCCAAGTCCCTTCAACGCTGCGCTTGTTTTCGGATAGATAAGTACGTTTAAGCGCAGTGAAAAGAGCAAAAAGGAAAAACTCCCGCTGAACAAGCGGGAGTGTGTTATCTTCTATGGGACCGCAGCTCCGTCCTGGCGAGGTCATCGGCCGCTCGGTTCTGGGAATCGGGGATCCATTTGATAAAGCAATAGTCAAAATGTGCCGCCAGTTCAAGCGCTTGTGCGAGCAGCGGCTTGAACTTCGCGTTTTTCGTAAACTCGCGTTCAAATGCATCTACCGTGACTTGGGAATCGGATTTGATGGACACCATCCCGCTGGTCAATTCTTTCGCCATCTCGAGCCCGATGACCAAAGCAGCAAATTCCGCTGTGTGATTGTCCATTTCGCCAAGGTATCGGCTTTTCTTGAGGAGATGCCCTTCACCTTTGATGAAAATGCCGGCGGCACTGACTTTCGGGTCGCCGGCTGTCGCAGCATCTACAAAAACTTCCAGCATGGTCACACCTGCTTTTCGTCGATTGGTTTTATCGCTTTCGCCATATAGCCGAACGGTGTTGCGAGTACAGTCACGATGAATTTAAGGATATACGTCGAAATGAATATTTCGAGCCAAATATCGAATGGGAATACGCCATAAAAAGCGATGCTTGTGAAAATGAGCGTATCAATCAATTGGCTGATCAGCGTGGAACCGTTATTGCGGATCCAAAATTGGCTGTCTTTCGGAAACACTTTGCGGATTGCTGAAAAGATGATGACATCGATATGCTGGCTAGCGAGATAAGCGATCATGCTGCCAAGGGCGATTTGGGGCACCAAACCGAAGATCGTGTGCAGAGAATCGTCCGCAATGTCGCTTTCCGCTGGTATGAATTTCAACCCGAATTGCATGACAACAACCATGATAAGCAGTGAGGCAAAGCCGAGCCACACGGCTTTGCGTGCGTCTTTTTTGCCGTATTTTTCATTTAATATGTCGGTTGCCAGAAAAGTCGAAGCATAAAGGCTATTGCCGAGCGTGGCAGTCAGCGCCAAGATCTCGATGGTTTTGGTCACTTGGATATTTGCCAGGACTGTCGAAATGGCTACCCAAGCGAACAAGCCGGTCTTGCCGAAAACCTTATACATGATGAGCATAAGGATGAAATTGATCAGGGCGAAGCCCAATCCTAAAAATTCGTTAAACAATGATGGTCCTCCTTAGTTTTGGTGAGGCGGGAGTTTTCGAACCGCCGCAAAAAGTGAAATTATCCTTTGCTAGTATAACTATTGTTGCATTAAATGACAAATCAGTAGTAAAATAAACGAACGGCAATTTAGAGGGGTGACAGCTTGGACAAGCTTTCAATTATCAACGAGATTGACGGCATGATGGAAACCTATTGCGAAGGGTGTTTCGTACGCAAGCAAATCCGAAAAGAGCAAGGCAAAACCGCCGCTCACCGTTTTTGCATCAGCAATTGTTCCGTCGGCGCTCAACTGCAATTTTTGGGAAATGAATTAAATAAAGTTGGCACTAGCCATAAATGATCGACCGGCAAAGCCGGCGGCGGAACTATCCGCCGCCGGCTTTTATGCGGATAGAGCGGTGGGTCTTACAAAAAGACGGCAAATGCGCCATCGCATAAAAAAAGAGACCAGGTAGAATTCCGCAGGTCTCTAAAGCAAAAAAGCTATACTGTTTTAATTGGTGATCTCGACCACATTTGCTGCCTGCGGACCACGATTGCCGTCAATAATTTCAAAAGACACGGGTTTGCCTTCTTCGAGTGTCCTGAAGCCGTCACCTTGGATGCCGGTAAAGTGGACGAAGACGTCATCACCATTATTATGTTCAATAAACCCATAACCTTTTTCTGAGTTGAACCATTTAACTGTGCCTTGGTGCATGCGCGTTCCCCCTATTATTGAGTCTTGCCGTGGCACCATTAAAAAACCTTTTAATGGATGGCTATACTATACATTAAGCGTGCCAAATCGTCAATCTAAGGGGAAAAGAAAAGCGGGCAGCATTGAATACCGTTTATAATAGAAGTAAAGGAGCTAAAAATTACATGCAGAACGTAATCAACGAGTGTGAAAGAGCGGCACGGAAAATATACGATCGGTTCGACGCCAGCCACGATTGGCAGCATATCGAACGGGTCAGACAAAATGCAAACGCCATTTTGGCACAGGAAACGGCGGACGGGTTCCTGATTGACATCGCAGTGATTTTGCACGACGTTTCGGACCCGAAATATGCGCAAGGCGGGGAAGACCCGGAATCGGCGATTTTGGACAGCCTGGAACTAACGGGAATGCAGAAGCGGCGCATTAAAGAAATTATCGGTTCCGTTTCATTCAAAGGCGGCAACGGTATCGCACCGGCCTCCATTGAAGGGGAAATCGTTCAGGATGCGGACCGCCTTGACGCAATCGGAGCGGTCGGCATCGCACGCACATTCGCATACGGCGGCGCAAAAGGCCGCAAGCTATACGATTGGCAAGAAAAGCCGCGCGGCGAAATGACCGAAGAAGAGTACCGGTCAGCTCCGACAAGCAGCGCAACGCATTTTTACGAAAAGCTGCTGTTATTGAAAAACACGATGAACACCGCCGCAGGGAAGCAGATTGCTGAAGAACGCCATCAATTTATGCTATCCTTTTTAGAGCAACTAAAAAAAGAAACGGATGGGAATAAATGAGCCACTTAAATATTACGAACTTAACGAAGACAGTTGGAGCGAAAACGCTTTTCAAAAATGTTGAATTTTCTTTGTATCCAGGAGAACGCGCAGGCCTAATCGGCGTCAACGGCACAGGGAAATCAACATTGATGTCGATTCTCTCAGGCGACATGGAAGCAGACTCTATCGTCATGGACCACCCGAAAAAATACCGCATCACTTATTTGATGCAAGAACCGGAGTTTGACGAATCACTGACTGTTCTTGAAACCGTGTTCTCAGGCGATTCGCCGATCTTGGCGTTGAACCGTTCCTATGAGCAGGCATTGAAAAACATGATGGCAGATTCCAGTTCGACTCAATTGCAGGATGAATTGATGAAAATACAGGAAGGCATGGAGCAGGACAATGCGTGGGACATCAACGCCTTGGCGAAAACGGCTTTGTCCAAACTGGGAATCGACATGTACGACCAGCAGATCAGCGAATTGTCAGGCGGCCAGCGCAAACGCGTGGCTTTGGCGAAAGCGCTGATCGAACCGGCTGACTTGATCTTATTGGATGAGCCGACCAACCATCTGGACGCTGTTTCAACGGAATGGCTGCAGGAAACCTTGCTGCGCATGAACAGCGCTATGCTGTTTGTCACGCATGACCGTTATTTCCTGGACGCCGTTTCAACGCATATTTTCGAATTGGCCGACCAGACACTTTACAGCCACAAAGGAAATTACGGCGATTACCTTGAAAATAAAGCCATCAGAGACGAAATGGCCGCCTCTTCTCAGCAAAAATTAGAAAACCGTTTCCGCTCTGAATTGAAATGGATTCGCCGCGGTGCGAAAGCCCGTTCAACGAAGCAAAAAGCGCGCATCCAGCGTTTCGAGGAAATCCAGGACAGTGTCCAAAAAGAAAACGACAACACATCGCTTGAATTATCCATGCAAAGCCAGCGCCTCGGCAAGAAAATCATCGAAGGCGAAAATGTCGGCATGTCATTCGGCGACAAGCAAATCTTCCGGAATTTCAATTTCCTGATGCAGGGCGGAGACCGGATTGGTATTGTCGGGCCGAATGGCGCAGGGAAATCGACATTGATGAAAATTCTGGCGGGCGAGTACCAACCCACTGAAGGCAAGCTGGAATACGGCAGCACTGTGAAGATTGCGCATTTCACGCAGCATCTTCCGGAGATGGACGAATCCCAGCGGATGATTGAATACATTCAGGAAATCTCAAGTGACTACGAAGCGGCAAAAGGCGTGCGCCTGTCCGCTACGCAAATGCTAGAGCGTTTCTTGTTCCCTTCAAACGGCCACGGCACGCAAATCGGCAAATTGTCTGGCGGAGAGCGCAAGCGGCTTTACCTGCTTAAACTATTGATGGAGCAGCCGAATATTTTGCTGCTCGATGAGCCGACCAATGATTTGGATATCCAGACGCTTTCGGTATTGGAAGATTTCCTTGAAAACTTCCCTGGCGTCGTCCTCACGATTTCCCATGACCGCTTTTTCCTTGACCGGATTGCGCGCAAACTATGGACGACTGGCACAGGAGAAATTCTGGAATACCAAGGCTTGTATTCTGATTTTATTAAAGAAAAAGCAGCCCCTGTCGAAAAAACGGCTGCACAGCCAGAACCGGTACAGCTTGAAACGGCTAAGGCAGCAGCAGATAAAAAGAAAATGACATATAAAGAGCAATTGGAGTATAAGACGATTCTTGAAGATATTTCAGGTGTGGAAGCGAAAATTGAAGAGCAGGAAGGCAAGATGGCTGCAGCCGGCTCTGATTTTGAAAAACTGGACAAACTGACTCAGGAAATTGATGCATTGACCAAGCAATACGATCAATTGATCGAACGCTGGACATACCTTCAGGAACTTGCGGAGGCATAAATCCTAAAACCAGGAGGAATTTTTTTCATGAAAATCAAAATGATCGAACCGACCCCTAGCCCGAATACGATGAAAGTGATCATAGATCAGGAGCTGCCGTTCGGCAAAAGCCATAATTATACTTTGGCGAATGTGCAAACTGCTCCCGCTGAAATTGCCAAGACCCTTGAAATCGAAGGCGTCAAAGGCGTTTATCATGTAGCGGATTTTTTGGCAGTCGAGCGGAATCCGAAATTTGAGTGGGAAAATATTTTAGCGGAAGTCCGCCGTGCATTCGGTGAGCAAAGCAGCAATGTGGATGAAGAAATCAGCATCGACGAGCATTTTGGCGAAGTATATGTCCATGTGCAGCAGTTTAAAGGCATACCGCTTCAAGTAAAGGTTTTTGACAATGAATCCGAAAAACGATTCGCGATGCCTGAACGTTTTATCCAAGCGATGAATGCGGTGATGGACCCGACGGAAGAAAATTACTTGCTGCAGCGCAAATGGGCCGATTATGGCGTGCGCTACGGTGAAAAAGAAGAAATTGGCCAGCATGTCGCAGAAGAACTTGACGCTGCATACCCGGAAGAGCGCCTTCTTGAAATGGCAGGCGCTAAAACATCAGAGGCGGCACCTGCATTAGCTAGAGGCCGCAAAGTCAGCCTTGAAGAATTTGATGTGCCGGACTGGGAAACGCGGTTCCAGCTGCTCGACCAGATGGCCGAAGGAGAACTTGACGACGTGCCATTGCTTGCGAAAGCATTGGCAGATGAAAAGATGTCTATCCGCCGCCAAGCCGTCATTTTCCTCGGCGATATTAAAGACAAAACGGTCGTCCCTTATATTGGGCAGGCGATGAAAGACAAGAGCTGGGCCGTGCGCAGAACTGCCGGCGACACGATCAGCGATCTGGGCTTCGCAGAATTTGAGCCGGTCATGGCGGAAGCTTTGTCGGATAAAAACAAATTGGTGCGTTGGCGTGCAGCGATGTTCCTGTATGAAAGCGGAACAGAAGCTTCGCTGCCTGCTTTAGAACAAGCGGCCGATGATCCGGAGTTTGAAGTGAAGCTGCAAGTGAAGATGGCAATCGCGCGGATTGCCCAAGGGGAAGACGCAAAAGGCTCGGTGTGGAAACAAATGACCGAAGCCCGCCAAGCGATGAAAGAAGAAAAGTGACCCATTCAGCCAGCGGCTTTCCATTAGCCGCTGGTTTTTATTTTGCGTAAAGGTTTTCAAAACAGGGGAAACAGGGAACTGCTTTGTATATTGATAAACTTGGTAAACGCAAAAGAGGAGGAAATTCAAATGAGCGGAAATATTTATTCCATTGAATTATTGCACCAGGGAAAATACGACTCTTGGGAATTCAGCAGCGACAGCGAACGAGATCAATTTTACGAAAGGGTAAAAAAGCATTTCGCAGGGAAAGAACTCAACGAAGAAGCCGCAACCGATGATGCGCAGATTGTCCAATTATCGGCAACGAGCCTTGAAATGGATAAAGCCGGTGTGGAACAGAAGATTCCATATGTATGGTATGAAGGAGATCTTTTCGAGGAAATGCTCGGTTTCATCAATGGGCAATATGCCGAAAAGGAAAATGGGAAATGAGTTGCAAGCTGCCGGTGGCTTTCCGGTGGCTTTTCTTTTTTGTGGCCTTGAAGCTGTGTAGAAATACAGGGAAGGCAACGCAGATAGAATAAAAAAAACTCCTGAAAGGTTCAGGAGTTTGTAGAATACTGGTTCGAGTTGATTGCCCGGTCGATTGCCGCGGCTGCTTTTTCAATGCAGGTGAATTGCTCCACTTTCTGCTCTTCGTAAAAAGTGATCTCAAGGATGTTGGTGTTTTTAATGCATCTCGCTGTAATGACAGCATCTTCACCTTTACTGAACGTTTGGGTGATATTAACCGTGTTGTAATAATGTACAGTCTTGAGCATTTCTTTTATGCTATCTAGTGACATTTTACATTCTCCTTTCCGGAACTGGAAAGCTGGTATGAAGATTGTGATGCATATTATTTTCTCTAACATACCACATAGAATGTCAAAAATCTGCTCTATTTTTCAAAAAACATGAAAATGTAATACTAGTTTTAGAATATTCGAACTAAAGGTTTTTTCATGTGAAAAGTTCGTTTTTGGAAGACTAAAACTGGGTTGGAGCGGCTATTGATGAAACCAAAGTTCATTTGGGGTAGAATGAAAGAGAGAAATCCGAAGTTACAGGGGGATGTTATTAATGAATGCATATGATGAATATATGAAAGGCATCGTAGTTCCGATGCGCCAAGAGTTAGCTAAAGAAGGATTCAAAGAATTGCTGACAGCTGAAGAGGTCAATAATTTCATGGCTGAAGCGTCAGGCACCAGCCTGGTTGTCATCAATTCAATTTGCGGCTGTGCCGCTGGACTTGCACGTCCAGGAGTAATTGAAGCGCTAAAAGGAACTGCTGCAAAGCCAGACCATTTGGTGACGGTTTTTGCCGGGCAAGATAAAGAAGCGACCGAGCAGATGCGCAGCTTTTTTGATGAAGTTCCGCCTTCATCACCATCTATTGCTGTGATAAAAGATGGCGAGTTGGCATATTTCATTCCGCGTGAACAGATTGAGGACCATTCTGTTGAGCATATTTCCAGCCATTTGACGCAGGTGCTGGAGCAGGTAGCTGCTCAGTGAAAATGATTGCCACAACGGCTTACCGGCCGAACGGGATAACGGATCAGAATGCCGCGCAGGCCGCTCAAGATCTCGGTATTCCGTTTGTTGTCCGCAATAAGCGTTCCATCGAAAAGCTCCATGCCGAAGAAAAGGCGGATGTGCTTGTGGCTGCAAGGGAACGGCTTGAGTTTTACCCATTGGGCGAAACGGAGCCGTTCTTTTTTCATCCGAGTTCATCCGCCTTCCGCACAAAACGCCCCATCCATCAGGACCCGCTAATAGAGGTTTCCGGCATCGCGGCAGGAGATTCATTTGTCGATTGCACATTGGGCATGGCATCTGATGCAATTGTTGTGTCGCAATTTGTCGGAGCTGGAGGCAGTGTCACAGGATGTGAAAGCAATCCCGCATTCGCCTATATCATCGGCAAAGGGCTGAAGGAATACACAGCCATGCCGCATTTAGTTGAGGCAATGAGACGGATTGAAGTGGTGTCCGGAGATTCTGTAGACTATCTCGCCTCTCTGCCTGACAACGCGGTCGATGTCATATACATGGATCCGATGTTCACCAATGAGATCAGTGAATCTTCCAATTTCCGGCCCGTACGCACTGCGGCTGATACAGGCCAGCTTACAAAGCGCTGGGTCGACGAAGCTGTGCGTTCGGCAAAGAAAAGCGTCGTCTTAAAAGCGCATTTCCGCTCTGTCGATTTTGAGGCATTCGGTTTCAACAGGCGCGTTCGCCCGAATACGAAATTCCATTACGGCGTCATCGATTGCCGAAATAAATAAAAAGGCCGACGGAAGATAAAAGAATCTTCCGTCGGCCTTTTCAATTCTTCGCTTGTTTGCACTTCCCGGCAGTGCCGAGGGAGAGAAATTAGTCAGTGAAGCTTAAAGATGTCAAATATCCAAGCATAAATAATAGTCCTAAACCGATAAGCAATGATGCATCCATGGAATTTTCCTCCTTTATTTCGAAAAAACAGAGCTAAATGATTAACTTTATTGTACAATGATTTTCAAGAAGATGAAACCTTTACCCATGAAAAACGTATAATAAAGCATAAGCATTTGTCAAAGTTTTATAAAATGTTCAAAATTGAAGGTGATGCAGATGAATAAATGGTGGCAGAAGTCATTGATGATTGCAGTTGCCGTGTTGACATTGGGTGCAATTCCCCCGAGCCATATGCTATGGGAATCACTTTTGGATGACAAAGCACATAATGATTCACAGCCTGCACAGGAAAAGGATAAACAAGTTCTTTATGACTGGATTGATCCCGGCGAATTTTATTTCGCAGATCCTTCCATTCTTCATACTGTACATAAATCTGCCGAAGAGCAGGCCTATTTGAAATTCGGCAGCCGCATCGGCCCGATTATCGGCGAAGAATTTCAAAGGGCCATCTTGCCGAATATGCAACAGGCCATCGATATGCACTTGGCGAAAATGGGCAGCGCCGAATTGAGAAAACTGGCCATTTCCGAAAAACCTTCCGGCGACCATGCAGAAAAGATTTTTCATATCTACGATATGGAAACAAATAAAGATGCTATCCGCTTTCATGTGAGAACGGAGAAAAAACCGCAGCAAGGATACTTTTTCAACTTCCATTACCATGTGGCAGACGACAATTTTCAGCAGCATATCACATTAGGAGACATTTACTGGTCTAAAAATACACCACCTAAATGGCTTTCGTAAGGCAATTCTAATAATGAATCACTGTTAAGAGGCGGCGCTGACCCGATTGTGGGTCCAGCGCCGCCTTTTTCATATTTTTTCAAGAACATTTTTGTTATGATTAATATAATAATGGAGGCGACTTGAAATGGAACAATATTTGGATTTATGCAAGCATATCTTACATAATGGAGCTTCGAAAGAAGACCGAACGGGCACGGGGACATTAAGTGTCTTCGGCCATCAGATGCGTTTTGATCTGGCTGAAGGATTTCCATTGATGACAACGAAAAAAACGGCATTCCGGTTGATTGCTTCCGAATTGCTATGGTTCATCAAAGGCGATACGAACGTAAAGTCACTGATAAAAGAAAATAATCATATTTGGGACGAATGGGCATTTGCGCAATGGGTGGAAAGTGCGGAATATAGCGGGCCGGATATGGCGGACTTCGGGCGAAAGGCGAATACAGACGAGGAATTCGCAGCGCTTTATAAAGAACAGATGCTTATTTTTCAGGATAAAATCTTGAACGAAGCCGGATTTGCGGAAACTTACGGAGACCTCGGCCCGGTTTATGGCAAACAATGGCGGTCATGGGCAAAGACCGATGGCGGCACAATTGACCAATTAAAAAATGTCATTGACTCCATTAAAAAGAATCCGGATTCCCGGCGGCATATTGTGACCGCTTGGAACCCCGAGTTTATCGATGACATGGCATTGCCGCCGTGCCACATCATGTTCCAATTTTATGTGGCAGATGGCAAGCTGTCTTGCCAACTATATCAGCGAAGTGCGGATGTGTTTTTAGGTATGCCCTTCAATATCGCTTCGTACGCTTTGCTGACGCATCTTATTGCCCGGGAATGCTCGCTTGCTGTAGGAGACTTCGTTTATACAACGGGAGACACACACTTGTATTCCAATCACCTGGAGCAAGTTAACGAACAATTGACGCGTTCGCCAAAAGCTTTGCCGACGCTGGTAATTACAGAGGATGAAAAATCCATCTTTGAGCTGGAAGTGGAAGACATTGCAATCGAAGGCTATGATCCGCATCCACGCATTAAAGCGCCGGTAGCGGTTTAAGACTAAGCAATTTACGAGAACAAGGGGGAGCCAAAATGATTTCATTGATGGTGGCACACGATCCGAATTATGTGATTGGCAAAGACAATAAATTGCCCTGGCACATACCGGAAGATCTCGCCTATTTCAAAAAACACACAGTCGGCAAAGGCATGGTCATGGGGCGCAATACGTTCGAATCAATCGGGCGTCCGCTGCCAAAACGACGTAATATCATCGTCACCCGCAATGAAGAATATCAAGCAGAAGGCGCGGATGTTGTGCATACGATTGAAGACGCGATCCGCTTGGCAGAAAATGTACATGAAGAAGTGATGGTGATCGGCGGAGAGCAAATATTCCGGTCGGTGCTGCCAATTGCGGACCGTCTGTACATCACGCTGATTCATAAAGATTTTGAAGGAGATTCGTATTTCCCGGAATATGGTGATGACTGGCAGCTAGTGTCGGAATCGGCACAGCAATTATCGGGAGATATCCCTTTTTCCTATTTGGTTTTTGAACGAAAGGAACGGTCATTGCCCGATGTATAACTCGTTAAGGACCTTTTCGTATTTATTCGGCTATTTGCCGCTTGCGGCGGTCAACTTAAAAAAATTCAAAGCTAAGAAAAAAGAGATGGCTCTTTCCGAATACGATGCGCTGATTCATTCCGAACCTCAAAAATGGGCAACGGGCATCATGAAAAGGACCAAAAGCAAAATTACGGTAACTGGATTGGAACACTTGCCGCAAGGAGCCGTGCTATTTGTGAGCAATCATGAAGGCAATTTTGACATTCCTGTGCTGTTGTCTTCCATACCGAAGCCTTTTGGTTTTATTTC
>NZ_JASDCW010000021.1:0-65684 GCF_030407685.1 Planococcus sp. APC 3906
GGAAGAAAAATCAGGACCACTGATAACTTAAGAGCTCATAAATGAAAATCTATTAGATTTTTCATTTGAATAAATTAAAATGTAGCTTCATTGATGATTAACATCGTTGCGCATTGGGAAAACTGATAATGAGGTGATATGCATGAAACCAGGTTTATATAAGGTAGAAACAATTGACAAAAGAACTGCATTGCTCACTCCTTTAAATAAACAAGATGATCAATTTACTTTTCCAGTCTCCGATTTTACACACGATGTGGCTAAAGGAGATGTCGTAGAAGTGTGGCGGGAAGGCACCAAATGGAAAACGAAATACTGTGAAGAAGAAACAAAATCGATTTCTAGCCACACTAAGGATTTTATAAAACGGATTATGGATAAAGAATAGCTTATGATGTCTCGGGGGAATTAATCTCGGGACATTTTTTGATTCTATTATTCAAATCGTAGAATTTGAAATCCTTAAAAAGCTTAGTGTATAATTAAGTCAAATATAGTCAAAGTCAATTAAAGGCTAATTATATACCTGAGAGGTGATGGCGATGCGGAATATTTCGGACATAATTGAAGGGTATTTAAAAGGGGTTATAGAAGTAAGCGAAAGAGACTATATTGAAATCAAACGCAATGAAATCGCCGAAAGATTTCAATGTGTCCCTTCGCAAATAAATTACGTAATCAATACTCGATTTACAGTGGATCGTGGCTATCTCGTAGAGAGCAAAAGAGGCGGTGGCGGGTATATCCGCATAAAGCGCATCACACTTCATACGAAATCCGATGTTCTTTCCGATGTTATTAAACGTTTGGAGCAAGGTGCCTCTCAAAGTATGGCAGAGGATATTGTTTTTAGGTTATTGAATGAGGATATCATTTCCAAAAGGGAAGCAAAATTGATTTTGAGTGCAAGTGATCGCGCGACACTTCTTTTACCGTTGCCGACTCGCGATGAAGTAAGAGCAAGAATACTCATTGCAATGTTATTTACTTTGAAATATCAGTCAAGTATTTGAGAGGTGATCAAATGTATTGTGAGCAATGCGGGAAAAGGCCAGCTTCCGTAATCGTCAAACAAACGGTGAATGGCAATACAATCGAACGCCACCTTTGTCCAGTTTGCGCAGCAGAAAATCATAATATAAATTACACGTTTGAACAGGATCCTATGGCCATTCATCAATTATTGTCCAATTGGTTCCCGAATCAAAAAGCTTCAGTGAACCCAGTCAAAAAGGAAATGGCTGTATGCCCGAATTGCGGATTCACATTCTCTAAATTCATGGAGATTGGAAAATTCGGTTGCGCTACTTGCTACGATGCTTTTGAAGATCATTTAGATAATATATTTAAGCGGCTTCATAATGGGAATTACAGGCACGAAGGTAAGATACCATCCGCTTACGGCAGTACATTAAAGATAAAAAAAGAGATAGAAGAATTACGAAAACAGATGCAAGTGTCTATTGCCGGTGAGGATTTTGAAGAAGCGGCCAAACTGCGCGATGAGGTAAGGGCTCTTACTCTGCAACTTGAAGGGGGTGGGGCTGATGGAAATTGATCGTTTTCTGCAGCCTAAAGCTAGCAGTTGGATGGAAACGGATAGTGAAAATGCAGATATCGCAATGAGTACCCGAATACGGCTAGCCCGTAACTTAAGTGATTTTAAATTTCCTTACTCGTTTTCAGAAGACGAAGCATTGAAAGTAGATAAGGCAATTTCATCGGTGCTGATAGACCAAGGGCGTAAATTGAACTTGGAGTTCACCCATATTGATATGCAGGAAATCCTTCCTCTTCAGCGGGAAGTGTTGATTGAAAAGCATTTGATCAGCCCGTACCTAGTAAAGGAAAGCCATTCTGGCGCGGTTCTTCTTTCTGAAAATGAAGAGCTCAGCATAATGGTAAATGAAGAAGATCATTTGCGGATTCAAAGTTTGCGGGCAGGGTTCCATTTAAAAGAGACATATCAGGTGGCGAATGACCTGGATAACCTATTGGAGCAGCATTTATCTTATGCATTTCACGAAAAATATGGATATTTGACCAGTTGCCCGACGAATACAGGTACTGGAATGCGAGCTTCAGTCATGCTCCATTTGCCAGCGTTGACAATGTCACAGCAGATCGCGCGAATCATTCCGGCAATCTCACGTTTAGGAATGGCTGTGAGAGGTATTTACGGAGAAGGCAGCGAAGCGCTGGGCAATGTATACCAGATTTCTAATCAAATGACGCTTGGCAAGTCAGAATACGAAATTTTGCAAGACTTGGAAAGTATGACCGACCAAATCATTCAACAAGAGCGCAGGGCGCGGGAGGCGATTTTGAATAATTCACCCGTGGTTTTGGAAGATCGGGTTTATCGATCTCTCGGTACATTGGCCAATGCCCGCTTATTATCTACCGAGGAAGCTGCGACTTGTTTATCGAATGTCCGATTGGGAATCGATTTAAATTTAATTAAAGATATCGATATGTCGATATTAAATGAATTGATGATTTTTATGCAGCCGGCATTTTTGCAGCAGTACTCAGGCAGTCCTTTGCAGCCGACTGAAAGAGATATTGCCCGCGCGAAATTATTCCGCGAGCGTTTGAATAAGGATAGTGTAACTAACAAAGGAGAGGATTTTGCATGATGTTTAATCGATTTACACAACGCGCACAAAAAGTTCTTCAACTAGCTCAAGAAGAAGCCATCCGCATGAAACATGAATCGATTGGGACCGAACATATTTTGCTTGGGTTGATTCGGGAGGGCGGCGGTATAGCTGCTAAAGCTCTTGAAGCGATTGACGTGAATACACAGCTGATCGAAGAAGGCATTAAAGAACTTGTCGGTGTCGGTGAAAAAGATGTAGGGCCGATTGTCCATTATACTCCGAGAGCGAAAAAAGTCATCGAGTTATCAGTGGATGAATCACGCAAGCTTGGCCATTCTTATATCGGAACCGAGCATTTGCTGCTGGCCTTGATACGCGAAGGAGAAGGAGTTGCGGCCCGAGTGCTTGGCAATGCAGGCGTAAGCTTGAACAAAGCTCGCCAGCAAGTGCTTCAGCTATTAGGAAGCAACGAACAGGCTTCAAATACAGGAAGCAGCCCGAATGCTTCAGCGAATACACCGACTCTTGATGGACTGGCACGCGACTTGACTCAAGTGGCGCGAGAAGGCAGTTTGGATCCGGTCATTGGGCGCAGCAAAGAAATTACGCGCGTCATTGAAGTATTGAGCCGCCGCACGAAAAATAATCCTGTGTTGATTGGTGAACCAGGTGTTGGTAAAACAGCAATCGCCGAAGGATTAGCACAGCAGATCGTCAATAATGAAATACCGGAAACACTGCGCGACAAACGTGTGATGGTGCTTGATATGGGGACGGTTGTTGCTGGTACGAAATACCGCGGTGAATTTGAAGATCGTTTGAAAAAAGTGATGGACGAAATCCGCCAAGCGGGCAATGTTATCTTATTTATCGATGAACTTCATACATTGATTGGTGCCGGCGGAGCGGAAGGGGCAATCGATGCTTCGAATATTCTAAAACCGTCATTGGCACGTGGAGAATTGCAGTGCATCGGTGCTACTACATTGGATGAGTACCGAAAATACATCGAAAAAGATGCAGCGCTTGAGCGCCGCTTCCAGCCGATTCAAGTGGATGAGCCAACAGTAGCAGAATCCATCCTAATCATTAAAGGCTTGCGCGATCGCTATGAAGCGCATCACCGTGTGAAAATCACAGATGAAGCAATTGAAGCGGCGGCGGTTATGTCTGACCGGTATATTTCGGATCGTTTCCTGCCGGATAAAGCAATTGACTTGATTGATGAAGCGGGTTCTAAAGTCCGTCTTCGTTCGTATACAACTCCACCTGATTTGAAAGAGTTGGAAGATCGCTTGGAATCTGCCCGCAATGAAAAGAATGCGGCTGTCCAAAGCCAGGCTTTCGAAAAAGCTGCTTCTTTGCGCGATGCGGAGCAAAAACTGAAAGATCAATTGGATAAGACCAAGAAAGAATGGAAAGAAAAGCAAGGCAAAGAAGAATCTGAAGTGACAGTTGAAGACATTGCGGCGGTCGTCTCGATGTGGACAGGGGTTCCAGTTTCTAAATTAGCGCAAACAGAATCGGAAAAATTATTGAATTTGGAAGATCTTTTGCATAATCGTGTAATCGGACAAGAAGAAGCCGTGACTTCAATCTCCAAAGCGATTCGCCGCGCGCGCGCAGGTTTGAAAGATCCAAAACGCCCGATTGGTTCGTTCATTTTCCTTGGGCCTACGGGTGTCGGTAAAACGGAACTTGCACGTGCTTTGGCAGAAGCGATGTTCGGTGATGAAGAAGCGATGATCCGCATTGACATGTCCGAGTATATGGAGAGACATTCGACTTCACGCCTTGTCGGTTCGCCTCCTGGCTATGTTGGATATGAAGAAGGCGGCCAGCTGACGGAGAAAGTCCGCAGAAAACCGTATTCAGTGGTCCTGCTTGATGAAATTGAAAAAGCGCATCCAGATGTCTTTAACATTCTGTTGCAAGTTCTCGAAGATGGACGCTTGACCGATTCAAAAGGCCGCCGCGTCGATTTCCGCAACACAGTGATCATCATGACGTCCAACGTCGGTGCAGAAGAATTGAAATACAATAAATACGTCGGTTTCAATTTGCAGGACGGAAAAACGGATTACAAGGATATGAAAGCGAAAATGCTGGGCCAATTGAAGAAGGCTTTCCGTCCGGAGTTCTTGAACCGTATTGACGACATGATCGTATTCCATTCTCTTGAACGGGAAGATTTGCGTAAGATTGTCAACTTGATGTCCCAGCAGTTGATTGACCGTTTGAAAGAACAGCACATCGATTTGGAGCTGACAGACGCTGCGCTTGAAAAAATCGCGAAGGAAGGGTATGATCCGGAATATGGTGCCCGCCCGCTTCGCCGATCTCTTCAAAAACACGTTGAAGACCGCTTGTCTGAAGAATTGCTGAAAGGCACGGCAATTGCGGGGCAGCATATCGTATTTGATGTAGAAAATGATGAATTTGTCATTCGCACTACAGCGGATATTAAAGAATAAAAGAATAATCATTCCGCTCGCCGGACATTGGCGGGCGGTTTTTATATGGAAAGGGAGAGAGTCATGGCTAAGAAAAAGTCGAAGTTTATCTGTCAGTCTTGCGGCTATGAGTCAGCTAAATGGATGGGCAAATGCCCAGGCTGCGGTGAGTGGAACCAAATGATTGAGGAAGTTGAAGTGGCAGCGCCTAAAGGGACGCGCGGCGCATTCCAGCATTCGGCTTCAGTGCCTCAAAAAGCTACGCCAATCAACTCGATTGAAACCCAGGATGAACCGCGGGTGGATACGAAAATGGGCGAGATGAACCGGGTTCTCGGCGGTGGCATTGTGCCAGGTTCGCTCGTGCTCATCGGCGGCGATCCGGGCATCGGAAAATCGACGCTGCTTCTTCAAGTATCGGCAATGCTTGCGAACAACGGCAATCGGGTATTGTATATTTCCGGAGAAGAATCGATTCGCCAGACGAAGCTGCGCGCAGAGCGCTTGGATGCTTCTTCGCCGGAATTATTCATCTATGCAGAAACGAATTTGGAATTGATTCATCATACCATCGAAGATGTGGCCCCTGATTTTGTCATTATCGATTCCATTCAGACGGTTTATCATCCAGAAGTGACCTCTGCACCAGGCAGTGTCACGCAAGTGCGGGAAAGTACCGCCGAATTGATGCGCATTGCCAAAACCAAGAATATCGCGATTTTTCTGGTCGGCCATGTGACAAAAGAAGGGCAGATTGCAGGTCCGCGTATTTTGGAGCATATGGTGGATACGGTGCTGTATTTTGAAGGTGAGCGGCACCATACGTACCGGATTTTGCGCAGCGTAAAAAACCGTTTCGGCTCGACCAATGAAATCGCCATTTTTGAAATGCTGCAAGGCGGCTTGGTGGAAGTGCTGAATCCGTCGGAACTATTTCTGCAAGAGCGCTCGAGCGGAGCGGCCGGTTCAACCGTCGTCGCATCGATGGAAGGCACGCGGCCGATTCTGGTTGAAATCCAGGCACTGGTGACGCAGTCGAGCTTCAATTATCCAAAACGGATGGCAACGGGCATCGACCAAAACCGGATTTCGTTATTAATGGCTGTCCTTGAGAAACGGGTCGGCATGCTTCTGCAGTCACAGGACGCTTATATCAAGGTGGCTGGCGGTGTCAAACTGGATGAACCGGCCATCGATTTGGCCGTGCTGGCAAGCATTGTGTCCAGCTACCGGGACATTGCCCCGAACGTCTATGACTGCATCATCGGCGAAGTCGGATTGACCGGCGAAGTGCGGCGTGTATCGCGCATTGAACAGCGGGTGCAGGAAGCTGCCAAGCTCGGCTTTAAACGCGCCATCATCCCGGCTTCGAATCTGGGCGGCTGGGATTATCCGGAAGGAATCCGGGTAGTCGGCGTTGAAAGTGTCAACGATGCATTGAAAGAAATATTCCCACAGCAGTAAGAGGGCGAATTGCCCTCTTTTTCTTTACTGCAATGCCGAACACAGCGTTTCCATTACAAAACGTGTATAATTATTTAAAAGGAGGTGGAGTCCATGTTAAAGAGAATTATCCAGATTTTATTTTTACTGATTGGCGCTACAGTCGGAATCATATTTTTGCCTTATGTCTTTGAACTTATTCCCATTCCCGACAGCCCGTGGATTAATAATGCCATCGTATTTGCTTTGATCGGCGCCCTTGTATTCTTTTTATTGTCATTATTGTTTGCGGATTCGATTGTTAAATTTGTGAGGTGGATGGAAGAGAAATTGCTCCATGCGCCGACTCCGGACTTATTATTCGGTACGGTAGGGCTTATCATCGGATTGGTGGTGGCTTTTCTTATCGGGTTCGCCTTGAACACGATTGATATTCCGATTGTCGCTACGGCAGCTCCGATTATTTTGTCTGTGGTGCTCGGGTATTTAGGGTTTCAAGTCGGATTTAAGAAGCGGGAAGAAATGGTCGGCATGTTGACGCCTCAGCGCATTATGACAAACCATAAAAAGGCAGAACCTGAAGAGCCAGTAAAAAATATGTCTTATAAATTGCTTGATACGAGCGTTATCATCGATGGCCGGATTGCGGACATTTCCGCAACCGGCTTTATGGAAGGGACGTTCGTCGTACCGCATTTCGTGTTGTCGGAATTGCAGCATATCGCGGATTCTTCGGATACGCTGAAACGGACGCGCGGACGCCGCGGCTTGGATATTTTGAAACGCCTCCAGGCGGAGCGCGAAGGGGCGATTGTGATTACCGAGGAAAATTACGATGAAGTTGCCGAAGTCGATATGAAATTGATGCGCGCTGCGAAGAAAATGGGTGGGCAAGTGGTGACAAACGACTTCAATTTGAATAAAGTCTGCGAATTGCATAATGTGCCTGTGCTGAACATCAATGATTTGGCGAATGCCGTGAAGCCGGTTGTCATTCCAGGTGAAGATATGCACGTTGTCGTGATCAAAGACGGCAAAGAACAGAATCAAGGCGTCGCTTATTTGGATGACGGCACGATGATTGTCATTGAAGATGGCAAAGGCTATATCGGCCAGGCCATCAATGTGACGGTAACGAGTGTGCTGCAAACGTCAGCGGGCCGCATGATTTTCGCGAAACCGCGTGAGGGGCGCCAAGCCTCAATGAATGGATAAAGGATGTCGCAATATGAATTATACAGTGGTCTTGCCTGCTGCCGGCAGTGGGAAACGGATGAAGGCAGATAAAAACAAATTATTACTGGAGCTTTTCGGCAAGCCGATTTTCGTCTATACACTCGAAGTGTTTCAGAACGATCCGGCATGTGACGCCATTTGGCTCGCGATTAAGGAAGAAGAGCGCGGCGTGATTGAAAGCTATGTTGCCAAGTATGGCATCACCAAAGTAAAAGGCTATGCAAAAGGCGGAATGGAGCGTCAAGACAGTGTCAGAGCTTGTCTTGAAGCGATTCCGCCTTGCGGTGTTGTATTGGTTCATGACGCCGCGCGTCCATTTATTGCGTCCCGCGTCATTGCTAGTCTGGTGGAAGAAGCGGCACATAAAGGAGCGGCGATTGCTGCGGTGCCGGTGAAAGACACCATCAAAAAAGCGGCAGGCGGCATCATTACGGAAACCGTTGACCGCAATCAGCTATGGATGATCCAGACGCCGCAAGCGTTCACTTATGAATTGCTGCTAAAGGCAGCGCAATCAGCAAACGAAGCCGGTTTTATCGGTACGGATGAAGCGATGCTTGTCGAGCGTATCGGCCATCCGGTACATATTGTTGAAAGCACGTATGAAAATGTAAAAATGACGACTCCGGAAGACTTGATTTATGGCAAAGCCATTTTGGAAAGCCGGACACAGGAGGAATTGACATGATTCGAATTGGACAAGGTTATGATGTACATCAATTAACAGAAGGGCGGCCGTTCATTTTAGGCGGCATTGAAATTCCGCATGATAAAGGGCTGCTTGGGCATTCAGATGCGGATGTGCTGCTGCACACGATTACGGACGCGGCGCTTGGCGCGATTTGCGGAGGCGATATCGGCAAGCATTTCCCGGATACGGATCCTGAATTCAAAGATGCGGATTCCAAAAAACTGCTGTCGCATATTTGGCAATACGTAAAAGAGCAGGGCTACGAACTGGGCAATGTCGATTGCACCGTGATCGCACAGAAACCGAAATTGGCACCCTACATTGAACAAATGCGCGAGTCGATTGCCCGCTTATTGGAAGCGGAAGTGTCGCAGGTTAACGTCAAAGCAACGACTTCAGAGCATCTTGGCTTTACGGGTCGAGAAGAAGGCATTGCGGCGCTTGCCGTGATTTTATTGGTGCAGCGTCCGCTTTCGCTGGACGTTCCAGAATGATAGAATAAAAGGATATTGTTATTTAAATGAGGAGGAACTATACATGACACAAGAAGTACGCGTACGCTACGCCCCGAGCCCGACTGGCCATTTGCATATCGGCGGAGCCCGCACAGCGTTGTTCAATTATTTATATGCACGCCACAATAACGGCAAATTCATCGTCCGCATCGAGGATACCGACATTGCACGGAATATCGAAACCGGCGTAACGTCGCAGCTCGACAACTTGAAATGGCTTGGCATCGACTACGATGAGTCCGTTGACATCGGCGGCGAATACGGACCTTACCGTCAGATGGAGCGTCTTGACACTTACAAGAAATACGCCGATGAAATGCTGGAGCAAGGCTCAGCTTATAAATGTTTCTGCACACCTGAAAAATTGGAAGCGGAACGCGAAGCCCAAAAGGCTTCAGGCATTGCAGCGCCTCAATACGTTGGCACATGCCGCAATTTAACACCTGAGCAAGTCGCAGAAAAAGAAGCGGCGGGTATGCCGTTCACTTTGCGCATGAAAGTGCCGGCTGACGTAACGTATGAGTTTGAAGATCTGGTCCGCGGACCGGTCTCATTCGAGTCAAAAGACGTCGGCGACTGGGTACTTGTGAAAACGAACGGCATTCCGACGTATAATTTCGCAGTTGTCGCAGATGATCATTTGATGAAGATTTCACACGTCTTCCGCGGCGAAGAGCATTTGTCGAACACGCCGAAGCAGATGATGATCTTCGACGCATTCGGTTGGGACCATCCAACTTACGGCCACATGACATTGATCGTTAATGAAGACCGTAAAAAACTGTCGAAACGCGATGAATCGATCATTCAGTTCATCTCCCAATACAAAGACCTTGGATTTATTCCGGAAGCGCTGTTCAATTTCTTCGCACTTCTCGGCTGGTCTCCTGAAGGGGAAGAAGAGATCTTCTCGAAAGAAGAGCTGATCCGTATTTTCGACGTGAACCGCCTTTCCAAATCAGCATCGATGTTCGATAAGCAAAAATTGACGTGGATGAACAACCAATACATCAAGCAGATGCCGCTTGAAGAAGTGGTGGCGCTGGCGCTTCCGCATCTGCAAAAAGCGGGCAAGCTGCCTGCAGAGTTGACGCCGGAACAAGCCGAATGGGCTGAAAAGCTGATCGCCTTGTACCACGAGCAATTAAGCTATGGAGCTGAAATCACGGAATTGACGGAAGTGTTCTTTGTGGATGAGCTGACGTTCGAAGAAGATGAAAAAGCGGTGCTTGCTGGCGAGCAGGTGCCAGAAGTGATGGCTTCGTTCAAAGAGCAGCTGGAAAACCTCGAAAGCTTTGAAGCGGCTGACATCAAAGGGGCAATCAAAGCGGTTCAAAAAGCGACCGGCCACAAAGGGAAAAACCTGTTTATGCCGATCCGCATCGTCACAACGGGCCAAATGCACGGACCGGAATTGCCGGATGCGATTTCGCTTCTGGGCAAAGACAAAACGATTGCCCGAGTTGCGCAGTTCGCGAGCGCGTAAATTGACTTCTGCTAAAAAAGAGGTACAATAAATCTACTATTACCAAAACGTTGACGAGAAGAAGTACGTGCGCACGCTCTTTAGAGAAGACCTCCACCGGCTGAAAGGGGTCTGGGCCGCTGCGGCATCGAAATGCCTCTCTGAGTGCTGAGTCGAATCAAGTAGACCAGACGTACCGCCTGCGTTAAAGGCTTCGAGAGAGAAGGCACAGCCCTTCTAATCAGAGTGGAACCGCGCAACTATGCGTCTCTGTCATTAATTTGACAGGGGCGCTTTTTATTTTGCCTAAGGTTACGAAAGGAGTTAAGAAGATGTGGAAGTTATTGAAAGAAGACATTGATGTTATTTTCGAACAAGATCCGGCCGCCCGCAGCTATTTGGAAGTGATTTTGACGTACGCCGGCCTCCATGCCATTTGGTCGCACCGGCTGGCCCATTTCTTTTTCAAGAATAAATTATTTTTCATCGCACGGGCTATTTCCCAAATCAGCCGCTTTTTCACGGGTATCGAAATCCACCCGGGCGCCGTCATCGGCCGCCGGTTCTTCATTGACCACGGCATGGGCGTAGTCATCGGCGAGACGTGCATCATCGGCGATGACGTGACGCTTTACCAAGGCGTGACGCTCGGCGGTACAGGCAAAGAGCGCGGAAAACGCCATCCGACATTGGAAGACGGTGTGCTGGTCGCGACCGGTGCGAAAGTGCTTGGTTCGATTGTCATCGGCGCCAATTCGAAAGTGGGAGCTGGTTCGGTTGTGCTGAAAGACGTGCCGCCAAATTCGACCGTTGTCGGAATTCCGGGCAAGGTGGTCATGCAAAATGGCGTCAAAGTGAAGCAAGACTTGAACCACCAGAACATGCCGGATCCGGTCATGGACAAATGCGACAGCATGGAAATGAAAATCGCTGCGCTGCAGCGTGAAGTGGACCAATTGAAAAATGCTCAAAAGAAAGCAGGGGAACCCCAATGACGATCCAAATTTTTAATTCATTGTCACGCCAAAAAGAGGCGTTTATTCCGCTGGAAGCGGGAAAAGTAAAGATGTATGTGTGCGGGCCGACCGTCTATAATTACATCCACATCGGCAACGCGCGCCCAGTGATCGTCTATGATACGGTGCGCCGCTACTTGGAATACCGCGGCTATGACGTAACGTATGTGTCTAATTTCACGGATGTCGACGACAAGCTGATCAAGGCAGCCAACGAACTGGGTGTGGAAGTGCCGGAAGTGGCAGAGCGTTTTATCAATGCGTATTTTGAAGATACGAAAGCGCTCGGCTGCGGCGAAGCGGATGTCCATCCGCGGGTAACAGGGCACATGCCGCAAATTGTCGATTTCATCAACGTGCTGATCGAGAAAGGCTATGCCTATGAGTCGCAGGGGGATGTCTACTACCGCACCCGCAAATTCGAAGGCTACGGCAAATTGTCGCATCAATCGGTCGACGAGCTGAAAATCGGCGCACGCATTGAAACGGGCGACAAAAAAGAAGATGCGTTGGATTTTGTGCTGTGGAAAACGGCGAAACCCGGCGAAATCTCTTGGGAAAGCCCGTGGGGCAAAGGGCGTCCGGGCTGGCATATCGAATGCTCGGTAATGGCGCGTGAGCACCTCGGCGACACGATCGACATCCACGCCGGCGGACAGGATTTGACGTTCCCGCACCACGAAAACGAAATTGCGCAGTCGGAAGCGCTGACAGGCAAACCATTTGCGCGCTACTGGATGCACAATGGCTATATTAATATCGACAATGAAAAAATGTCCAAATCACTGAATAATTTCGTGTTGGTCAATGACATCTTGAAAGAGCTGGATGCACAAGTGCTGCGCTTCTTCATGCTGTCCGTGCATTACCGCCATCCGATCAATTACTCGCAGCAATTGGTGGAAGATGCTATCGCGGCGTTGGACCGCCTGCGCACGGCATACGCCAATTTGAAGCATCGCTTGCAAGCGTCCGCCGACCTCGGGGACCATTCGGACATCTGGCTGTCGAAAATGGACGCCATCAAAACGGAATTCATTGAAACGATGGATGACGATTTCAATACGGCCAATGCCATTTCGAAGCTCTTTGATTTGTCGAAGCTGTCGAATACGTATTTGTTGGAAAAGCAGACTTCAACGCAGGTGCTGTCGGCATTTATCGCAATGTTCGACGAATTGGCAGGCGTTCTCGGGCTGCCGTTCAACCAACAGGAAGAATTATTGGATGAAGAAGTAGAAGCTTTGCTTGCGGAACGGATCGAAGCACGCAAGAATCGTGATTTCGCCCGTGCCGATGAAATCCGCGATTTGTTCAAAGAGAAAAACATTATTTTGGAAGATACAGCGCAAGGCACGCGTTGGAAGCGGGGGTAACGGCATGAATGTGTTACGGAACCAGGATGTCGACCAGCTGAACGGGCTGGCACTTGCTTATATGGGTGACGCAGTCTACGAGCAGGCGGTGCGCGAACATTTGCTGCGCTCCGGGCGCGTCAAACCGAATACGCTCCATCGCCAGGCGACGACGTTCGTCTCGGCGAAAGCCCAGGCGATGGTCTTGAAACGTTTGACGGAAGAAGGTTTTTTGACGGAAGACGAATTGGCGGTCATGCGGCGCGGTCGCAACGCCAAGTCGGGCTCTGTACCGAAAAATACCGATGTCCAGACCTATAATTTCAGTACCGCGTTCGAAGCGGTTTTGGGCTGGCTTTATTTGAAAGAACGGCAAGAGCGGACAGACGAGGTCATCCGCTACGCCATAGAAATCGTGGAAGAGTTGAGAGGAGTGGTCAAATGAGCGAAGAACTAACGCCAGAAATCATAGGCGGCAAAAATCCTGTACTGGAAGCGCTGCGCGCCGACCGCGATGTCAATAAAATCTGGATCGCTGAAGGCGTCCAGAAAAAAGGCATCACGGAAATATTGGAACTGGCTAAAGAGAAAAAAGTCTTGGTGCAATTCGTGCCGAAGAAAAAGATCGACAGCCTGACGGATTCCAACCACCAAGGAATCGCGGCAGCAGTTGCGGCGTATAATTACGCGGAGCTGGATGACTTGTTCGAAGCGGCGGCAAAACGCTCTGAAGATCCATTCTTTCTCATTCTTGATGAACTGGAAGATCCGCATAATTTAGGGTCCATCATGCGGACAGCCGATGCGATCGGTGTCCACGGGTTGATTATTCCGAGGCGCCGGGCAGTCGGGTTGACAGCGGTTGTTGCAAAAGCCTCGACAGGTGCAATTGAGCACGTGCCAGTGGTGCGCGTCAATAATTTGTCGCAGACTGTCGATGAATTGAAGAAGCGTGGTTTGTGGATCGCCGGCACAGACGCAAAAGAATCGGCCGATTACCGCACGATGGATGCGAAATTGCCGTTAGCTGTCGTCATCGGCAGTGAAGGCAAAGGCATGAGCCGCTTGCTGCGTGAGAAATGCGACTTCCTTTATCAGCTGCCGATGGTCGGGCATGTCACGTCGCTGAATGCGTCAGTCGCTGCAAGCCTGTTAATGTACGAAGTTTACAGAAAGCGCAATCCGCTGGGTTGAGGCAATGGACATTCTACTGGTGGATGGGTATAACATCATTGGGGATTGGCCGGAACTGCAGAAACTGAAAAAAGACAAATTGGCGGATGCCCGGGATCGGCTGATCGAGCGGATGGCGGAATACCAGAGCTATAAGGGATGGCGCGTCATTATCATTTTTGACGCCCATTTGGTTCCCGGCATCGAAGCGAAAGACCGGCGCCACGACATTGAAGTGATTTTCACCCGGGAAAGTGAAACGGCCGACGAACGAATCGAGAAGCTGGCAGACAGTTTGGGCAACCGGCGTGATCAAATTTACGTTGCCACATCGGATATGACCGAGCAGCGAGTGATTTTTGGCAAAGGCGCATTAAGAATTTCGGCTCGGGAACTGGAAATTGAAACAGAGGAAATCCAGCGAGATATTACAAAAAAAGTAAAAGAAATCCAGGAGCAGCGTGCCTTCTCCAAGATTCTGCTATCAGATGAAATAGCTGAAATTTTCGAAAAATGGCGGCGCGGGCAGAAATGATAGGTTGACGCTCAATTTTTGCTTCCTGTATACTGATGATATCGAGGCTCGCAACCGGAGGGATAGCCGTGGTAAATCATGAGCAAGTTCAAGCCCAACGATTCACAGAAATGTCAGATGAAGAACTTGTCAGCGTAGTCCACAGCGGAAATACTGAGGCCTTGGATTATTTAATTACGAAATATCGGCATTTTGTCCGTATGAAAGCGCGTTCCTACTTTCTGATTGGCGCCGATAAGGAAGATATCATCCAGGAAGGGATGATCGGCCTATATAAGGCGATCCGTGATTTCCGCAGCGATAAATTATCATCGTTCCGCGCGTTTGCCGAATTGTGCATCATCCGCCAGATCATCACGGCGATCAAAACGGCGACCCGCCAAAAACATATTCCGCTTAATTCCTACGTTTCGCTGGATAAACCGATCTACGATGAAGAATCGGACCGGACACTGATGGATGTGCTGACAGGCAACGGGGTGGATGATCCTGAAGAATTGATGATCAACAATGAAGAGTTCATGTACATGGAAGCAAAAATGGGTGAAGTGCTCAGCAACCTCGAAAGAGAAGTGCTAGCGCTCTATCTTGATGGACAATCCTATCAGGAAATTTCAGAAAAATTAGAACGCCATGTCAAATCCATTGATAATGCGCTGCAGCGCGTCAAGCGCAAATTGGAGCGACATCTTCAGCTGGATGAGACGCAGACGTCCTGACGCTGTTGACAGGTTACTTTTAAGATGCTAATCTGGAAAAAGCTGAAAACTCGAATAGGGTGAAGAAATATGGCTAAAAAAATCGTTTTAAGCTGCTCGAAATGTGCATCCCGCAATTATACGGTTCCGGCGCGTTCGGAATCCAGCACACGTTTGGAACTTAATAAATTCTGTGCTCATTGCAATGGGCATACCGTGCATAAACAAACGATATGAATATTAAGTGAATGCCGAACGATATAGAGTGATTTTAAATTTTCGGAGGTTTTTTAAACAATGGGCAACATTGGCAGTTTCTTTAAGAACGTCGTTTCGGAAATGAGAAAAGTTAGCTGGCCTAAACGCAAAGAACTGACACGCTACACAATAGTGGTTCTTTCAACGGTCATCTTCATGGCTCTTTTCTTCGCATTGATTGATTCAGGCATCTCGGAATTATTCCGCTGGTTCTTGGCGCTTTAAAGGATCAACAACAATAACATGTCAAAAATAGCCCGTCAGCAGTTGAGAACGGGTTTTTTCATTTGGTGAAAAAAGGAGGGACGGACGTTTAGTCCGAACGAATATGGAGAAAAATTGGTATGTGGTCCATACGTATTCCGGATACGAGAACAAGGTGAAAGCGAATTTGGAGAAGCGTGTCGAAACGATGGGCATGCAAGACAAGATCTTCCGCGTCATCATCCCGGAAGAACAAGAAACAGATTTCAAAGATGGCAAAAAACGTACGGTCATGCGCAAAACCTTCCCGGGTTACGTGCTGGTTGAATTGATCATGACGGATGAATCTTGGTATGTTGTACGCAACACGCCGGGTGTAACCGGCTTTATCGGTTCATCGGGCGGAGGCGCGAAACCGACGCCGCTTTTAGATGAAGAAGTCGATTTCATCCTGAAACAGATGGGCATGGCTTCGCGCAAAGTGGATATCGACTTTGCGGTGGGCGATACCGTTGAAGTCATGGAAGGGCCATTTGCGAACTTCCAAGGGAAAGTCGAAGAAATCGACGAAACAAAAGGCAAAGTCAAAGTGTCGATCGATATTTTTGGCCGTGAAACAAAAATGGAACTTGATTTTGAGCAAGCCCATAAAATTTAAATACCCCTTGCTATTCTCTTAGGGAAGTGGTATTATTTCATAGGTCAGACTGTCATCAGACAATTTGTACAAGCTAATTAATTCTATCAACATAGTTGACAGAGATATTGAGTGGGAGGGGAAACCCTATTACCACATCACGGACTTAAGGAGGTGTGTTTCGTGGCTAAAAAAGTTATTAAAGTTGTAAAATTGCAGATCCCTGCAGCAAAAGCTAATCCAGCGCCACCAGTTGGTCCAGCATTGGGTCAAGCAGGTGTTAACATCATGGGCTTCTGTAAAGAGTTCAACGCGCGTACGGCAGATCAAGCAGGACTGATCATTCCAGTTGAGATTTCAGTATTTGAAGATCGTTCATTTACATTCATTACGAAAACTCCACCCGCAGCTGTTCTACTTAAAGTAGCAGCCGGTATTGAATCAGGTTCAGGCGAACCGAACCGCAATAAAGTAGCGACTGTAAAACGCGACAAAGTTCGCGAAATCGCAGAAACTAAAATGCCAGATCTAAATGCTGCTTCAGTTGAAGCTGCAATGTTGATGGTTGAAGGTACTGCTCGCAGCATGGGCATTACAATCGAAGACTAATACAGCAGTTGTTTTTGGATGGGTTGCGTGTGTTCAATGTGAACCGCGCAGCCTTTAATCGTGGGAGGTTTAAACCGTTAGACCACAACAAGGAGGACGTTTAAAATGGCTAAAACAGGCAAAAAGCTGCAAGATGCAGCAAAATTGATCGACCGCACAAAACTTTACGAAGCTAAAGAAGCGATCGAACTTGCTAAAAAAGCAAGCACAGTGAACTTTGATGCAACAGTAGAAGTGGCTTTCCGTCTTGGAATCGACACGCGCAAGAACGACCAGCAAATCCGTGGAGCGGTAGTGCTTCCAAACGGTACTGGTAAAACTCAAAGCGTATTGGTTTTCGCTAAAGGCGAAAAACTTAAAGAAGCTGAAGCAGCTGGCGCAGATTTCGTCGGCGATGCTGAATATATCCAAAAAATCCAACAAGGATGGTTTGACTTCGATGTTATCGTTGCAACTCCTGACATGATGGGTGAAGTTGGTAAACTTGGACGCGTTTTAGGGCCAAAAGGCTTAATGCCAAACCCGAAAACAGGCACAGTTACATTTGATGTAACAAAAGCTGTTCAAGAAATCAAAGCTGGTAAAGTGGAATACCGTGCAGACAAAACGGGTATCATCCATGCGCCAATCGGGAAAGTCTCTTTCGAAGACGGCAAACTTGCTGAAAACTTGGAAGCGATCTACGATGTTGTCCTTAAAGCTAAGCCATCGGCTGCTAAAGGCGTATACATCAAATCCCTAAACGTAACAACTACAATGGGACCTGCTGTTAAAGTGGATACTTCTACTGTAGGAAAATAAGAGTTTGACAAACCATTTCCGCGTTGCTATAATTGCGAAGTTGTGAAATGCATATTTGTACCGCAGACAGCAGGGGCGCCAGCCGCTTAATTTATCCCTGCCGAGGACATGATGAATTCAGTTGACATCTTTTTGATGCTGATATTATGCCTCTGTGTCTGTTTAGACCAGAGGCTTTTCTTATGGGCTGACGGTACGAATTGAAAAATCTATAGGAGGTGCCAAAATGAGCAAAGCAGTTGAAACGAAAAAAGTTGTCGTGCAGACAATCGCTGATAAATTCAATGCTGCAGCTTCTGTTGTAGTTGTTGATTACCGCGGTTTGAACGTTGCACAAGTAACAGAACTTCGTAAACAGCTTCGTGAAGCAGGCGTTGAGTTTAAAGTTTACAAAAACTCAATGACTCGCCGCGCGACAGAAATGCACGGTCTTGAAGCGATCAACGAACACTTGACAGGACCAAACGCAATTGCATTTTCTAACGAAGATGTAGTAGCTCCAGCGAGAATCATCAACGATTTCGCTAAAAAGAACGAAGCGCTTGAAATTAAAGCGGGTATCATCGAAGGCACTGTTGCATCCGCTGACGATGTAAAAGCATTGGCAGAACTTCCATCACGCGAAGGTCTACTTTCTATGCTACTCAGCGTACTTCAAGCTCCAGTCCGCAACTTTGCTGCTATCACAAAAGCAGTTGCAGACAGCAAAGAAGAACAAGGCGCTTAATAAGTTAGCCGGATAAGTACGACAAAAAAATCAACTTTCCATAGGAGGAAACTATAATGACACAAGAACAAATCTTAGAAGCAATCAAAGAAATGACAGTTCTACAACTTAACGACCTTGTAAAAGCAATCGAAGAAGAGTTCGGCGTAACTGCTGCTGCTCCTGTTGCTGCAGCTGCTGCTGGCGGTGCTGCTGAAGAAGAACAAACTGAATTTGACGTAATCCTAGCTTCTGCTGGCGATCAAAAAATCAAAGTTATCAAAGCAGTACGCGAAGCTACTGGCCTAGGCTTGAAAGAAGCTAAAGCACTAGTTGACGAAGCTCCTAAAGCAATCAAAGAAGGCGTTACTAAAGAAGAAGCTGAAGAACTAAAAGGCAAACTTGAAGAAGTTGGCGCTTCAGTAGAAGTTAAATAATTTCAACACCTTTTGAATAAGAAAGAAGCTCGTCAGTATTCACCGACGGGCTTTTTCTTCTTTTTAAAACCGGAAATTCCGGTACGGCAGCATGCTGAGTTGATAAATGTAAGGAGGACTCCTTGTGTCACAGCATTATTATTCCAAAAATCCTCAAACAAAAAGCAATCCTCGAGAATGGACATATACATTGCGGGGCGAAGAATTTCATTTCCAGACAGATGCAGGTGTGTTCAGCAAAGGTGAAGTCGATTTCGGCTCCCGGCTGCTGATCGAAGCATTTAAAGATTCGGATCTGAAGGGGCCAATTCTTGATGTCGGCTGTGGATACGGGCCGATCGGAATGGCCATCGCCAAAACAATTCCCCACAAAGAAGTTCATATGGTAGACGTGAATACACGCGCCATTGAATTGGCTAAAAAGAATACAGAAAAAAATGGAGTGGCAAATGTTCGAATTTACGAGAGTGACGGACTGGCTGCTGTTGAGGCGGAAGGATTTTCGGCGATCTTGACCAACCCGCCGATACGCGCGGGCAAAGACACGATATTCCGTTTTTACGAAGAAGCATTTGAGAAGTTGGAAAGTGGTGGATCCCTGTGGGTGGTTATCCAGAAAAAGCAGGGTGCGCCATCGACGCAGGAGAAATTAGAGGAACTTTTCGGCAATTGCCGGCAGGCTGACAAGAAGAAGGGTTACTTTATTTTCGAAGCCAGAAAAGTTTGACTTGACAAATCCCTTGTGTTATTATAATGAAATGCAAAATTATTATTTTGAGGTCGTTTGCCCTTTTTGGGGCTTGGCATGGCGGCAGAGCAAATCACGGGTATACCGAAAATGAGCTATTGTTTAGCCTCGTTTTCTTTTTGTCTTTTCGATATCATACACCATCCGGTGGAAATCGCAAAGACCTATAATCGTTTTATTGAGGGGTGAATAAGTTGGCAGGTCAACTAGTTCAGTACGGGCAACATCGTCAACGTAGAAGTTTTTCGAGAATTAAAGAAGTGCTCGATCTTCCTAACCTGATTGAAATTCAATCAGCGTCTTATGAGTGGTTCCTCGAAGAAGGGCTGCGCGAAATGTTCCGAGATATCTCGCCGATTGAAGATTTCACTGGAAATCTTTCGCTCGAGTTTGTAGATTACAGTCTCGCAGAACCAAAGTATCCAGTTTCTGAATCGAAAGAACGCGACGTCACATATGCGGCTCCACTACGCGTAAAAGTACGTCTCCACAACAAAGAAACAGACGAAGTAAAAGAACAGGATGTCTTTATGGGCGATTTCCCATTAATGACGGAAACTGGTACTTTTGTCATCAATGGCGCAGAGCGCGTCATCGTTTCTCAATTAGTGCGTTCACCAAGTGTTTACTTCCACGACAAAACAGACAAAAACGGTAAAAGAGGCTTTGGAGCAACGGTTATTCCTAACCGCGGCGCATGGCTTGAATATGAAACTGACGCAAAAGACGTAGTCTATGTCAGAATCGACCGCACGCGCAAATTGCCGGTCACTGTACTTTTAAGAGCTTTGGGCTTCGGATCCGACCAAGAAATCATCGAATTGCTTGGGGACAATGAATACCTGCAAAACACGCTTGAAAAAGATAATACAGAAAGCACTGAAAAAGCGCTTCTTGAAATTTACGAACGCCTCCGTCCTGGAGAGCCGCCAACAGTCGAAAGCGCTAAGAGCTTACTTTACTCACGCTTTTTCGACCCAAAACGCTATGACCTAGCGAATGTTGGCCGCTACAAAATGAATAAAAAGCTTCACATCAAAAATCGTCTTTTCAACCAGACGATTGCTGAAACGCTGGTTGATCCGGAAACGGGTGAAATCCTTGTTGAAGCAGGCACGCTAATCGATCGCCGTGTCCTGGATCGCTTGATCCCTTATTTGGAAGCTGGAGTTAATTTCCATTCAGTTACCCAAAATGGCGGCGTCCTAGAAGGCGATGTCACATTGCAATCCGTGAAGATTTACGCGCCGAATGATGAAACGCAAAAAGAAATCAATGTTATCAGCAACGCTTACATCGAGGACAAGATCAAACATGTAACGCCAGCCGATATCATTTCTTCTATTAGTTACTTCTTTAACCTACTTTACGGTGTTGGAAACACGGATGATATCGATCATCTTGGAAACCGACGTCTCCGTTCAGTAGGGGAGTTGCTGCAAAACCAATTCCGCATCGGTTTATCCCGTATGGAACGCGTTGTGCGTGAGCGTATGTCGATCAATGACACGCAAGCGATCGTACCGCAGCAATTGATCAACATCCGTCCGGTAATTGCTTCTATCAAAGAGTTCTTCGGTAGCTCTCAGCTCTCCCAGTTCATGGATCAAACAAATCCATTGGGCGAATTGACGCATAAACGCCGCCTTTCTGCATTAGGGCCCGGTGGTTTGACGCGTGAGCGCGCTGGATTTGAAGTACGTGACGTCCATTACTCGCATTATGGGCGCATGTGTCCGATTGAAACGCCTGAGGGACCGAATATCGGGTTGATCAATACATTATCAACATTCGCTAAAGTGAATAAATTCGGCTTTATTGAAACACCTTACCGCCGTGTAGATCCCGAAACAGGCATCGTAACACCTCAAATCGACTATTTGACTGCCGATGAAGAAGATAATTACGTAGTAGCTCAGGCTAATTCGCGATTAAATGATGACGGCTCTTTTGTGGAAAATGAAGTGGTAGCCCGTTTCCGCGGTGAGAACACATTGCTTAAACGCGAACGCATCGATTACATGGATGTCTCGCCGAAGCAGGTTGTTTCAGTAGCGACAGCTTGTATCCCGTTCCTTGAAAACGATGACTCCAACCGAGCATTGATGGGAGCGAACATGCAGCGCCAAGCTGTTCCTTTATTAAACCCTGAAGCGCCTTTCGTCGGCACGGGCATGGAGCATTTGGCTGCAAGAGATTCAGGGGCAGCGGTTATCGCGAAGTTCGAAGGTATTGTTGAATCCGTCGAAGCACGCGAAATCAAAGTACGCCGAATTGAAGAGATAGATGGAAAAGAAGTGAAGGGCGACCTGACTGCTTATAAATTGCAGAAATTTGTCCGTTCCAACCAAGGTACAAGCTACAACCAGCGTCCGATTGTTAAAGTCGGGGACCGGGTTTCGCCTCGCGATATCTTAGCTGATGGACCTTCAATGGAACGCGGTGAAATGGCGCTTGGACGCAACGTTCTAGTTGCATTCATGACTTGGGACGGTTTCAACTATGAAGATGCGATCATCATGAGCGAACGCCTTGTGAAAGATGATGTCTATACTTCAGTCCATATTGAAGAGTACGAGTCAGATTCTCGTGATACGAAACTTGGACCAGAAGAAATTACACGCGATATCCCGAACGTCGGCGAAGATGCGTTGCGCAACTTGGACGACCGTGGAATTATCCGTGTCGGTGCCGAAGTTAAAGACGGAGATATCCTAGTCGGTAAAGTAACTCCAAAAGGGGTAACTGAATTGACAGCTGAAGAACGTTTATTGCATGCGATCTTCGGTGAAAAAGCGCGTGAAGTACGCGATACTTCTCTTCGTGTTCCACACGGAGCAGGCGGAATCGTACTTGATGTGAAAATTTTCAACCGTGAAGACGGCGATGAGCTGCCACCAGGTGTAAACCAATTGGTGCGTGCTTATATCGTTCAGAAACGTAAAATTTCTGTCGGCGATAAAATGGCCGGACGCCACGGGAACAAAGGTGTTATCTCGCGCATCCTTCCGGAGGAAGATATGCCATTTATGCCAGACGGAACGCCTGTAGATATCATGCTTAATCCACTTGGTGTACCATCACGTATGAACATCGGGCAAGTTTTGGAGCTTCACTTAGGTATGGCTTCACGCTCGCTTGGCATTCATATGGCATCGTCCGTATTTGACGGCGCCAATGAAGCAGATGTATGGGAAACAATGGAAGAGGCTGGAATGCCGCGCGACGGAAAAACCATCCTTTATGATGGCCGTTCAGGTGAAGCATTCGACAACCGTGTGTCTGTAGGGATCATGTATATGATCAAACTTGCCCACATGGTCGATGATAAATTGCACGCCCGTTCAACAGGTCCTTACTCGCTTGTTACGCAACAGCCATTGGGCGGTAAAGCCCAATTCGGTGGACAGCGCTTCGGTGAGATGGAAGTATGGGCTCTTGAAGCTTATGGGGCAGCCCATACACTTCAGGAAATCCTGACTGTAAAATCGGATGATGTTGTTGGACGCGTGAAAACTTATGAAGCAATTGTCAAAGGTGAAAGCGTGCCAGAACCAAGTGTTCCTGAATCGTTCAAAGTTTTGATCAAAGAGCTCCAAAGTTTAGGTATGGATGTTAAGATGTTAACGATTGACGATGAGGAAATCGAATTGCGCGATTTGGATGAAGAAGAAGATCTTCAGCCAGCGGATTCATTGAACATCTTGCCAATCGCAGATAAAGAAGCTTCTGTTGGAACAGTTGATTGATACATTTTGGAAGCGGAACGGCTTAACTGGCCGTCCGTATTCCAATCACTTGGTCGCAAACGAGGAAGAGCCGTTCAGAAACTCGAGACAAAAGGGAGGTAGGCTCCTTGATAGATGTTAACAATTTTGAGTATATGAAAATCGGATTAGCTTCACCCGATAAAATTCGCTCATGGTCTTATGGAGAAGTCAAAAAGCCAGAAACAATTAACTACCGTACATTAAAACCAGAGAAAGACGGTTTGTTCTGTGAACGTATTTTCGGTCCTACAAAAGACTGGGAATGCCATTGCGGGAAATACAAGCGCGTCCGTTATAAAGGCGTAGTCTGCGATCGTTGCGGCGTTGAAGTCACACGTTCGAAAGTCCGCCGTGAACGCATGGGGCATATCGAACTTGCTGCTCCTGTATCACATATTTGGTATTTCAAAGGAATTCCGAGCCGTATGGGACTTATCCTTGATATGTCTCCACGTTCACTCGAAGAAGTCATCTATTTTGCTTCTTACGTAGTAATCGACCCTGCTGATACACCGCTTGAAAAGAAACAGCTTTTGTCTGAAAAAGAGTATCGCGCTTATCGTGATAAGTTCGGGAAAAAATTCCAGGCTGCAATGGGAGCGGAAGCAATCAAACGACTTCTTCAGGAAATCGACCTTGAGCGCGAAACCGACTCATTGAAAGAAGAATTGAAAACTGCTCAGGGACAACGCCGCACACGTGCGATCAAACGCCTTGAAGTGGTTGAATCATTCCGTAACTCAGGAAACAATCCTGATTGGATGATTCTGGATGTTCTTCCGGTAATTCCGCCAGAGTTGCGCCCGATGGTTCAATTGGACGGAGGCCGCTTTGCGACTTCTGATTTAAACGATCTATATCGTCGCGTAATCAACCGGAACAACCGTCTTAAACGCTTATTGGACCTTGGCGCTCCTAGCATCATTGTCCAAAATGAAAAACGCATGCTTCAGGAAGCTGTTGATGCGTTGATCGATAACGGGCGCCGTGGCCGTCCGGTCACTGGACCGGGTAACCGTCCGTTGAAATCCCTTTCTCATATGCTTAAAGGGAAGCAAGGGCGTTTCCGCCAAAACCTTCTTGGTAAACGTGTTGATTATTCAGGCCGTTCCGTTATCGTTGTAGGACCGAATCTGAAAATGTACCAATGCGGATTGCCTAAAGGAATGGCAATCGAGCTGTTCAAGCCTTTTGTTATGAAAGAACTTGTTGAGCGTGGATTGGCACATAACATCAAGAGCGCGAAACGTAAAATCGAACGATTGCATTCAGAAGTTTGGGATGTACTCGAAGACGTGATCAAGGAGCATCCGGTTCTATTGAACCGGGCACCAACTCTTCACAGACTTGGTATCCAAGCATTCGAACCGACTTTGGTCGAGGGCAAAGCAATCCGTCTGCATCCGCTTGTATGTACAGCATACAATGCCGATTTCGATGGTGACCAAATGGCCGTCCACGTACCGTTATCTTCTGAAGCGCAAGCGGAAGCACGCCTTCTAATGCTTGCTGCCCAGAACATTTTGAACCCGAAAGACGGCAAACCGGTTGTAACTCCGTCCCAGGATATGGTTCTAGGAAACTATTACTTAACACTGGAGCGTAAAGGAGCTACTGGTGAAGGAGCTACATTCTCAGGTCCGGAAGAAGCGCTTGTCGCTTATCAGACTGGCCATGTGCACCTTCACACTAGAATTGCGATTCTAGCCGGGTCGTTGAACAACCCGACGTTTACGGAAGAGCAAAACAAAATGCTTTTATTGACAAGTGTCGGTAAAATTATTTTCAATGAAATCCTTCCGAAATCGTTCCCTTATATCAACGAACCGACTGACTTCAATTTGCAGGTGGAAACACCAGCGAAATATTTCGTGTCGACTACGACGGACATCCGTACTTATATTGCGGAAGCTGAGCTAGTAACACCGTTTAAAAAGAAAATTCTTGGAGAAATCATTGCAGAAGTCTTCAAACGCTTCCACATTACAGAAACTTCAAGAATGCTTGACCGCATGAAGAGCCTTGGGTTTAAATATTCGACTCAAGCTGGTATTACGGTCGGTGTTGCAGATATCGTAGTACTTCCTGATAAAGGCGAAATCCTGGTTGAAGCACAGGCGAATGTAGATAAAGTGATGAAGCAATTCCGCCGTGGTCTAATCACGGAAGAAGAGCGCTATTCACGCGTCATCTCTTATTGGAGCAGCGCGAAAGATGTTATTCAGGAAAAACTGATGGCATCTCTTGATAAGCTCAACCCGATTTATATGATGAGCGACTCCGGTGCCCGTGGTAACGCATCCAACTTTACCCAGCTTGCGGGTATGCGCGGATTGATGGCCAACCCGGCTGGACGCATCATCGAGTTGCCGATCAAGTCTTCATTCCGTGAAGGTTTGACGGTACTTGAATACTTCATCTCTACACACGGTGCACGTAAAGGTCTTGCCGATACTGCACTGAAAACAGCCGACTCAGGTTACCTGACGCGCCGTTTGGTAGACGTTGCACAAGATGCAATTGTCCGCGAAAACGACTGCGGAACTGACCGTGGCCTATTGGTGGGAGCATTGATGGAAGGGTCGGAAGTGATTGAAGAGCTTGACGAGCGTATTTTGGGCCGTCACGCGAAGAAAACCATCCGCCACCCTGAAACAAAAGAAGTTATTGTAGCGAAGGACGAGTTGATCACACAAGATTTGACGCGCTTGATTGTTGAAGCTGGAATCAAAGAAGTGACAATCCGCTCAGCGTTTACATGTAATACGAAACACGGCGTTTGTAAGAAATGCTACGGAACGAACTTGGCGACTGGTGACGAAGTTGAAGTGGGCGAAGCAGTTGGTATCATTGCGGCTCAGTCAATCGGAGAACCAGGAACTCAGCTTACGATGCGTACATTCCATACAGGCGGGGTAGCAGGAGACGATATTACACAAGGTCTTCCGCGTATCCAGGAAATTTTCGAATCGCGTAATCCGAAAGGGCAAGCGGTCATTTCTGAAATCAACGGTACAGTTACCGAAGTGGATGAAATCCGTGAAGGCCAGAAGGAAATCACGATTCAAGGTGACGTTGAAACACGTAAATACTTGGCACCTTATAATGCCCGCCTTAAAGTGCACGTGGATGATGTCATCCGCCGCGGTGAAGTATTGACGGATGGTTCAATTGATCCGAAGCAATTGCTGCAAGTAAAAGATGTACAATCTGTACAAGTTTACTTGTTAAAAGAAGTTCAAAAAGTATACCGCATGCAAGGCGTTGAAATCGGCGATAAGCACGTGGAAGTTATGGTTCGCCAAATGTTCCGTAAAGTCCGTGTGATTGAAGCTGGAGACACTGAATTGCTGCCAGGATCACTTTTGGATATTCACCAATTCACTGAAGCGAACGTAAAAGCAGTGCTTGAAGGCAATTTGCCTGCTACAAGCCGTCCGGTTATTCTGGGTATCACAAAAGCTTCTCTTGAAACAGAATCATTCCTATCAGCTGCGTCATTCCAGGAAACGACTCGCGTCTTAACAGATGCGGCAATCAAAGGGAAACGCGATGAGCTATTAGGGCTGAAAGAGAACGTCATTATCGGCAAACTTGTTCCAGCTGGAACAGGAATGCAGCGCTACCGCCAAATCAAGATTGCGCAAGCTGAAAAAAAGGCACAGCAAGAGATTGTCGGAAGCGAATCATAATTTAATCTGGTTCCGGAGAGTGCTTTAAAACTCTCCGGGATTTTTTAAAGAAGACTGTTGACACTAGAACCTATGAATGATAACATGTTGAGGGTTGATGGTTTAGCGCTCTGGAACTTTGAGGATATTTTATATCCAGCAACAAAGTGAACCGGGCATGCAAAGCGATCATCGGTATAAAGCAAACAGTAAAAGCATTAAAAAGCGGCATTGTCCAAGAAGCAATAGTGGCAACAGACGCGGTTGATCGAATGGCCGGACAGATTATTGAGCCAGCAAAAGACAAAGGCATTCTGATCGAATTTGCAGATTCACGATTAAAGCTTGGCAAAGTATATGGCATTAATGCCGATGCAGCTGCTGTGGCGATTACTGGATACCAGTTTTTGTGTAGAAAACACAAAGACTTTGTTTTTACCCAAAAAATGAACCACCTGGATATGTGGTATTAGAACACCTTTTGAGAGGAGGAAAAAATCGATGCCTACAATTAACCAATTAGTTAACAATCCCCGTAAACCGAAAAGCACGAAATCAGGCTCACCAGCGTTGAACAAAGGGTATAACAGCTTCAAAAAGTCTCAGACTAACGTAAGCTCACCTCAAAAACGTGGAGTTTGTACTCGTGTTGGTACGATGACACCGAAAAAACCTAACTCCGCATTACGTAAATATGCGCGTGTACGGTTAACAAACCAAATTGAGGTCAATGCATACATCGGCGGCGAAGGCCACAACCTTCAAGAGCACAGTGTAGTTCTTCTTCGCGGCGGACGCGTAAAAGATTTACCAGGTGTGCGTTACCATATCGTACGTGGAGCACTTGATACTGCTGGAGTTACTGGCCGTATGCAAGGACGTTCAAAATACGGAACTAAACGACCAAAAGTCAAAAAATAAAAAGTTAAAATAACGAAGTGATTTCGTTGAAAGGAGGAACATACATGCCTCGTAAAGGTCCTGTAGCTAAACGTGACGTGTTGCCAGATCCAATTTATAATTCGAAATTGGTGACACGCTTAATTAATAAAATGATGGTTGACGGAAAAAGAGGTACTTCACAAAAGATCCTATACGGAGCGTTCGAACTAGTTAAAGAACGCAGCGGTAAAGATCCGATTGAAGTATACGAACAAGCATTGACTAACGTTATGCCGGTTCTTGAAGTTCGCGCACGCCGTGTAGGTGGAGCAAACTACCAAGTACCAGTTGAGGTTCGTCCAGAGCGCCGTACAACTTTAGGTCTTCGCTACCTTGTAAACTATTCACGTCTTCGTGGAGAGAAAACAATGGAAGAGCGTTTGGCTAATGAAATTTTAGATGCTGCCAACAACACTGGAGCAGCTGTTAAAAAACGCGAAGATATTCACAAAATGGCGGAAGCAAACAAAGCGTTTGCTCATTATCGCTGGTAATTTCTTTCGAGATGTTTACATCTTAATCCGAAACGGAAGGAGAAAAACAACATGGCTAGAGAGTTCTCCTTAGACAAAACACGTAATATCGGGATCATGGCACACATCGATGCTGGTAAAACGACTACTACGGAGCGTATTTTATATTACACTGGTAAAATACACAAAATTGGGGAAACGCATGAAGGCGCTTCTCAAATGGACTGGATGGAGCAAGAGCAAGAACGTGGCATCACAATCACTTCTGCTGCTACAACAGCTTCATGGAAAAACCACCGCGTTAACATCATCGATACTCCTGGACACGTAGATTTCACAGTTGAAGTTGAACGTTCATTGCGAGTTCTTGATGGAGCTGTTACAGTTCTTGACGCTCAATCAGGTGTTGAGCCACAGACTGAAACGGTTTGGCGTCAAGCTACAACATACGGAGTTCCTCGTATCGTATTCATTAACAAAATGGATAAAATCGGTGCAGACTTCTTATATTCTGTAGGCACATTGCATGATCGCTTACAGGCAAACGCTCATCCGATCCAATTGCCAATCGGCGCTGAAGATGACTTCTCTGCAATCATTGATTTGGTTGAAATGAAAGCTAGTTTCTACGCGAACGATTTGGGGACTGAAATCACTGAAGGTGAAATTCCAGAAGAATACAAAGAGCTTGCTGAAGAGTGGCACACTAAATTAGTGGAAGCTGTTGCTGAGCTTGATGAAGACTTGATGGAAAAATACCTTAGCGGCGAAGAAATCACTGTTGACGAACTTAAAGCGGGAATCCGTAAAGGAACGTTGGATGTTGAGTTCTACCCTGTGGTTTGCGGAACTGCATTTAAAAACAAAGGTGTTCAATTGATGCTTGATGCAGTAATTGACTACCTTCCATCACCATTGGACGTACCGCCAATGACTGGCGTTCTTCCAGATTCAGACGAAGAGGTATTGCGTAAGCCTAGCGAAGAGGAACCATTCTCTGCACTAGCGTTTAAAGTAATGACAGATCCATACGTAGGGAAATTGACTTTCTTCCGTGTGTATTCTGGCACTCTTAAATCTGGTTCTTATGTACAGAACTCTTCTAAAGGCAAGCGTGAGCGCGTAGGTCGTATCCTGCAAATGCACGCCAACTCCCGTGAAGAAATCGCTGAAGTATTTTGTGGAGATATCGCTGCTGCGATCGGTTTGAAAGATACATCGACAGGTGATACATTGTGTGACGAGAAAGCCCAAGTAATCCTTGAGCGCATGGTCTTCCCGGAACCAGTTATCTCATTGTCAGTTGAACCGAAATCAAAAGCGGATCAAGACAAAATGGGTCAAGCCCTTGCTAAGTTGCAAGAAGAAGATCCAACTTTCCGTGCGCATACTGACCAGGAAACTGGCCAAACGATCATCGCTGGTATGGGTGAACTTCACCTTGATATCCTAGTTGACCGCATGCGCCGTGAATTCAACGTAGAAGCTAACGTGGGTGCACCTCAGGTTTCATACCGTGAGACATTCCGCAGTACGGCTAAAGTTGAAGGTAAGTTCGTCCGCCAATCTGGTGGACGCGGACAATTCGGACACGTTTGGATTGAGTTCTCTCCAAACGAAGAAGGAGCAGGTTTTGAATTTGAAAATGCTGTCGTTGGTGGTGTTGTTCCACGTGAATACATCCCAGCTGTTGAAGCGGGTCTTCGCGACTCTCTAGACAACGGTGTTATCGCCGGATATCCATTGATCGATATCAAAGCTAAATTGTACGATGGTTCTTACCATGACGTCGACTCGAATGAAATGGCATTTAAAGTTGCTGCATCTATGGCTCTTAAAAATGCTATCTCTAAAGTCAACCCGGTTCTTCTTGAGCCAATCATGCGCGTCGAGGTTGTTATCCCTGAGGAATACCTTGGAGATATCATGGGTGACATTACGTCACGCCGCGGCCGCGTAGAAGGTATGGATGCTCGCGGAAACGCGCAAGTGGTCCGTTCAATGGTACCTCTTGCTCAAATGTTCGGATATGCAACTTCATTGCGTTCTAATACGCAAGGCCGTGGTGTGTTCTCAATGCACTTCGATCACTATGAAGAAGTTCCGAAATCAATTTCTGAAGAAATTATCAAAAAAAATAAAGGTCAATAATTGAATTTTGATCTTTAATAAAGTATAAATAGTTTGTATGTCGGGAATAATAGGGCCCTATTATTCCGGCACTCCAAACGACCGAATAACTTACATTTTGAGGAGGATTTTTCTAATGGGTAAAGCTAAATTTGATCGTTCTAAAACACACGCGAATATTGGTACAATTGGTCACGTCGATCACGGTAAAACAACTTTGACTGCTGCTATTGCTACAGTACTTGCAAAACGTTCTGGTGGTACTGCAATGAGCTATGCTCAAATCGACAACGCACCTGAAGAAAAAGAGCGCGGAATCACTATCAACACTTCTCACGTTGAATATGAAACTGCTACGCGTCACTATGCACACGTTGACTGCCCAGGACACGCCGATTATGTTAAAAACATGATCACTGGTGCTGCTCAAATGGACGGCGGGATCCTAGTAGTATCTGCTGCTGACGGCCCAATGCCACAAACTCGTGAGCACATCCTTCTTTCACGCCAAGTTGGTGTTCCTTACCTAGTTGTATTCATGAACAAATGCGATATGGTAGATGACGAAGAACTTCTTGAACTAGTTGAAATGGAAGTCCGCGACCTTCTATCAGAATATGACTTCCCTGGCGATGACATTCCTGTCATCAAAGGTTCTGCTCTTAAAGCTCTTGAAGGCGAGCCAGAATGGGAAGAAAAAATCGTTGAATTGATGAACGCAGTGGATGAGTATATCCCAACACCACCACGTGACACTGAAAAACCATTCATGATGCCTGTTGAGGATGTATTCTCAATCACTGGCCGTGGTACGGTTGCTACTGGACGCGTTGAACGCGGACAAATCAAAATCGGTGATAACGTTGATATCATTGGTCTTACTGAAGAACCAAAATCTACAACTGTAACAGGTGTAGAAATGTTCCGTAAATTGCTTGACTATGCTGAAGCTGGCGACAACATCGGTGCACTTCTTCGCGGAGTTTCTCGTGACGACGTACAACGTGGACAAGTATTGGCTAAACCAGGTACAATCACTCCACACACTGAGTTCAAAGCAGAAGTTTATGTTCTTTCAAAAGAAGAGGGTGGCCGTCACACGCCATTCTTCACAAACTACCGCCCACAGTTCTACTTCCGTACAACTGACGTAACTGGCGTTTGTAACCTTCCTGAAGGCGTTGAAATGGTTATGCCTGGAGACAACATCGAAATGATCGTTTCTCTAATCTCTCCTATCGCACTTGAAGAAGGAACTAAGTTCTCTATCCGTGAGGGTGGACGTACTGTAGGCGCTGGCGTAGTTGCAACTATCACTAAATAATTTTCGCTAAGCGTAAATCCCCTGCTCATTTTAATGAGCAGGGGATTTTTTTGTGGACAGTTTTCTGCTTTTTCTCTGTTATATGAGGTATGTAATATATTGCATTCAAAATTTTTTTTGGGTTTTTTAAAATCTGAAAAACCCTTGGTACGACAACAATGAAAACGGATACATAATTTATTAATATTCTAAATAAACTAAAAACTATCACAATCTTGATTGACACCTGCTAGGATAGGCGATATGATAACAACAATTTACTAAAAGAAAGCAAATACAGCGAACAATCAATAAAATATTTTGAAGAAAGAAGTGGGCGGCATGGGCGAACAGATGATTTACTTGAATGGTGAATTTGTAAAAAAAGAAGATGCTAAAGTTTCGGTTTACGATCATGGGTTTTTATACGGAGACGGAGTATTCGAAGGGATTCGTTCATACAACGGAAACGTATTTCGACTGGAGGAACATTTAGAACGTCTTTACGATTCAGCTAAATCGGTCATGCTCGAAATTCCTCATACTTTTGAAGAGTTGACAAATATCGTGACAGAAACATTGCGCCGCAATGAATTGAGAGATGCCTATATCCGACTGGTTGTTTCCAGAGGAGCCGGAAATCTAGGACTGGATCCGTTAAGCTGTCCCCGGCCAAGCGTGATTGTCATTGCAGAAGCCTTATCTTTATTCCCAAAAGCGCTGTATGAGACAGGGATTGAAATAGTATCGGTGGCTACACGCCGCAGCCGTTCGGACGTCTTAAGCCCGAAAGTGAAGTCGCTCAATTACATGAATAATATCTTAGTTAAAATAGAGGCCAACTTGGCAGGGGTGCCCGAAGCCCTTATGCTGAACGACCAAGGTTACGTGGCAGAAGGTTCCGCGGACAACATCTTCATCGTCCGCAAAAACAAATTGCTGACGCCTCCGGGCTATGTAGGAGCTTTGGAAGGTATAACGCGAAATGCCATCATGGAAGTTGCGAAAGAGAAAGGTTATGACATGGAAGAGGCTGTCTTCACCAGACATGATGTTTATGTAGCTGACGAAGTGTTCTTAACCGGAACAGCAGCTGAAGTCATCGCAGTAGTGAAAGTAGATGGCCGGGTAATCGGGGACGGTGTACCGGGGCCAGTGACAAATGATTTGCTTGTTTCATTCAGGCAGCTTGTGCAGGAAGACGGAGTCAAAGTATACGCTGATCAATTAAATGCGGTATGACAAATCTATAAAACAATTCAATGACGAGGTTAAAGTAGACGGAATAGGTATTCACAGAGAGCCGGTATTGGTGGAAGCCGGTAATACTATCGTTTTACGACATCCCCTCCGAGTGGAGTGCTGAACGGCTTCGGCCAAATAGGTATTCCCGGTGGCCAGCTTAGCAGTGGTTACCGTTATCAACGGATAAGTTTAGCTTATCCATGAGGCTGCTGTTGTGCAGTAAACTAGGGTGGTACCATGAAGCATTTTCATCCCTAAGCAAAGAACATGTTTCTTTGCTTAGGGATGAAAATGCTTTTTTTTATTTCACCGAAGACAGAATCCAAAAGGAGGCGGACAGATTGGGAGTAAATGTAGAAGTGAAAGAAGAAACTGAACAAAAACTGAAAGGCAGCGGTGCTGAGATCCTGATTCAATCGTTGAAAGAGCAGGGTGTCGAAGTGATCTTCGGTTACCCAGGAGGGGCTGTATTACCAATCTATGATGCATTGCACAGAAACCCGATCCGTCATGTGCTCGCCCGGCATGAACAAGGAGCCATCCACGCCGCTGAAGGTTATGCAAGGGTGTCAGGAAAAACTGGAGTGGTCCTAGCGACATCCGGACCGGGAGCGACAAATCTTGTGACTGGAATCGCTGATGCCATGCTCGATTCGCTTCCGCTGGTAGTTTTCACCGGACAGGTTGCCAGTACGGTTATCGGAACTGATGCCTTTCAGGAGGCTGACATCATCGGCATCACGCAGCCGATTACGAAACACAATTACCAAGTGAAAAGTGTTGAAGATTTTCCGCGGATCATCAAAGAAGCATTCTACATCGCTTCAACTGGCCGGCCTGGCCCCGTGGTGGTGGATATACCGAAAGACATTTCAAATGGACTGTTGATGAACTATGTAGACGAAGAAGTTAATCTGCCAGGCTACCAGCCGACAACGCAGCCAAATTATTTGCAGATCCAGAAAGCGGCATTGGCGATAAGCAATTCAAGAAAGCCGCTGATCTTAGCGGGAGCTGGGGTGCTTGCTGCAAAAGCGGCATCGGAACTTCGAGAATTTGCGGAACGGCATAATGTGCCGATCACAAACACTTTGCTGGGTCTCGGAACTATTGATGGCAACCATAATTTATTCCTTGGAATGGCCGGGATGCACGGAACGTATACGGCGAACACGGCAATTTGTGAATGTGATGTGCTGTTGAATATCGGAGCCCGATTTGATGACCGGCTGACCGGCAATCTGGCCCATTTCGCACCGAATGCAAAAGTGATCCATATCGATATCGACCCTGCTGAAATCGGCAAAAATGTTCCGACAGCCATACCGATTGTCGCGGATGCAGGAGAAGCGCTCCGGGCGTTATTGAACCAAGATATCGAGTCGCCGGATACGGCCGAGTGGCTGGCAAGCCTAGCAGCCAATAAAACCGAATATCCGCTGCAGTATAAAGCGGATAAGGAGCGCGGCATCCTCCCCCAGCAAGCCATCGAATTGATTCACCGGCTGACGGGTGGAGACGCAATCGTCACTACCGACGTAGGGCAACATCAAATGTGGGCAGCGCAATATTATAAATTCAATCATCCGCATAATTGGGTGACTTCAGGCGGATTAGGAACGATGGGCTTCGGCTTCCCGGCAGCGATCGGCGCGCAGCTCGCTCGACCAGATGAAAAAGTGATCTCGATTGTCGGAGATGCCGGCTTCCAGATGACGTTGCAGGAGCTGTCGCTGCTGCAGGAACTGCGGCTTCCGGTAAAAGTTGTGATCATGAACAACCAAAGCCTTGGGATGGTTCGGCAATGGCAGGAAACATTTTATGAAGAACGCTATTCACAGTCACTGATCCATGTGCAGCCTGATTTTGTGAAGATGGCTGAAGCATATGACATCGCGGGATACAAAGTGGAAACGATGGAGCAGGCTGAAGCGGTTTTCAAAGAGGCATTCGAGTCTAATGAACCGTGTTTGATCGATTGCCGGACCGTGCAGATGGAAAATGTCTATCCGATGGTAGCACCAGGCAAGGGGCTCAATGAAATGATCGGGGTGAAGAACGAATGAAACGGGTTATAACCACAACAGTAATCAACCAAAGCGGTGTTTTAAACCGCGTGACGGGTTTATTGATGAAACGGCAGTTTAATATTGAAAGCATTTCGGTTGGACATACGGAGCAGCCGGGAATGTCGAAAATGACGTTTGTCGTCAATGTCGAAGATGCCGGCAAGCTGGAGCAATTGCTGAAGCAGCTGCAGAAACAGATTGATGTCATCAAAGTCAATGACATCACCGACAAGGCGATGGTCATGAGGGAGCTGGCAATCGTTAAAGTGGTCTCTCCGCCAGCTGTCAGAAATGAGCTTTACGCTATTGTTGAACCTTTCCGGGCGACGGTAGTGGACATGAGCAAAAACGTCACCACTTTCCAAGTGGCAGGCGATCCGGAAAAAATCGAGGCTTTCATCGATCTGATGCGGCCTTACGGCATTAAAGAAGTGACGCGGACAGGTGTTTCCGCTTTTGTTAGAGAAACCCAGAAAACGCCTGCAGCGCAATTATCGATTCTATAAAACAAAAACCGAGGAGGAAATTAAAAATGGCGAAAATGTATTATAACCAAGACGTAAACGAACAGGTATTAAAAGGACGGACAATCGCGGTGATCGGATATGGTTCACAGGGACATGCACACGCACAGAACTTGAAAGATTCCGGGTTTGACGTAGTAGTGGGTGTTCGCAAAGGAAAATCATTCGACCAAGCGCAGGAGGACGGCATGAAAGTTGCTACTGTAGCAGAAGCGGCGGAAGCGGCGGATGTCATCATGGTATTGGTGCCGGATGAGCGCCAGACACAAGTTTATAACGATGAAATCAAACCGGCATTGAAAGCTGGAAAGTCACTGGTTTTCGCCCACGGCTTTAATGTTCATTTCAACCAGATTGTTGCTCCAAACGATGTGGACGTGTTCCTGGTAGCGCCAAAAGGGCCGGGCCATCTTGTGCGCCGCACATACGAATCAGGCGCCGGCGTTCCCGCTTTGATCGCAATCCACCAAGATGTATCAGGCCAAGCGCAGGAAACAGCATTAGCTTACGCGAAGGGCATCGGCGCAACACGAGCGGGTGTACTTGAGACGACGTTCAAGGAAGAAACGGAAACGGATCTTTTCGGCGAACAGGCAGTGTTATGCGGCGGTGTAACATCGCTGGTGAAAGCCGGATTTGAAACATTGGTGGAAGCGGGATATCAGCCGGAAGTGGCGTATTTCGAATGCATGCACGAGTTAAAGCTGATTGTCGACTTGATGTACGAAGGCGGATTGTCAGGCATGCGTTATTCAATCTCCGATACAGCGCAATGGGGCGACTTCGTATCCGGCCCGCGCATCGTCGATGCAGATACGAAAGTCCGCATGAAAGATGTATTAACGGATATCCAGACAGGCAAGTTCGCCAAAGGCTGGCTGCTTGAGAACCAATTAAACCGTCCGGAGTTCACAGCGATTGAAAAAGCGGAAGAAAATCATCAAATCGAGCAAGTGGGACGCGAATTGCGCGCCATGATGCCATTCGTCAATGAAGGGAAAAAGACAAAAGAAAAAGAGGTGGTCGCCAGTGCGCAAAATTGACATCTTTGATACGACGCTAAGAGACGGTGAACAATCGGCAGGCATCAACTTGAATACCGCTGAGAAAATCGAAATCGCCCGCCAGCTTGAACGTTTTGGCGCGACGATCATAGAGTCAGGATTCCCAGCGGCCTCTCCGGGGGATTTCGATGCTGTGCAGCGCATTGCGGGCACCGTCAAAAATTCCATCGTCACAGGGTTGGCACGTTCGGTTGAAAGCGATATTTCAAGAGCGTGGGAAGCGCTGAAAGGCGGCGAACAGCCACATGTCCATATTTTCATAGCGACTTCTCCGATTCATATGGAACATAAATTGATGAAGACGCCGGAACAAGTGATGGAAACGGCTATCGCTTCTGTAAAATATGCGAAAAAATTCTTCCCGCTGGTCCAATGGTCGGCGGAAGATGCTTCAAGGTCCGACCCGGAATTTTTGGTCCGCATCATCCGCAAAGTCATCGAAGCAGGTGCGACAACGATCAACCTGCCGGATACAGTCGGATACGCCACGCCAGCTGAATATGGCGCGATGTTCAAATACGTGACGGATAATGTCATCGGCATCGAAAACGTCAAATTATCGGCCCATTGCCACAATGACTTGGGAATGGCGACAGCGAATACGCTGGCAGCCATCGAAAACGGCGCGACGCAGGTGGAGGGAACAATCAACGGCATCGGTGAACGCGCAGGAAATGTGGCGTTGGAAGAAATTGCCGTTGCGCTGCATATCCGTAAACAAATTTACGAGATTGAGACCGGCATCCAGTTGAAGGAAATCAAGCGCACAAGCCAATTGGTCAGCCAATTGACAGGCAGCTTGATTCAGCCCAATAAAGCGGTGGTCGGAAAAAATGCCTTTGCGCATGAATCCGGCATCCACCAGGACGGCATGCTGAAAAACCCATTGACCTACGAAATTATTACGCCGGAATTGATCGGCGATGCATCGACGCAATTGGTGCTCGGCAAACATTCCGGCAGACATGCTTTCAAAGACCGCGCCATCAAAATGGGCTTTGAGTTAAGCGATGAAAAATTGAACCAAGCATTTGTGGAATTCAAGAAACTGGCCGACAGCAAAAAAGAGATTGTCGAAGACGATTTGTTCGTCTTGCTGACTGACCAGCAAATAAATGATAAAGAAGTGCCGGTCTATGAACTGGAAAGTGTGCAAGTGCATTACGGCACAGCGAACATTCCGACCGCTACTGCATCAGCGTATAAGCCGGATGGCGAACTGATTCGGGATTCGGCAACAGGCGCCGGTTCGGTAGAAGCGATATTCAATAGCTTGGAGCGGCTTGTGGCTGGCAAAGTCCACATTCTGGATTACCGGGTGACGTCAATCGGCAAAGGCCGCGATGCATTAGGTGAAGCCGTCATCAACATGACGTATAACGGGGAAACCGTGACAGGGCGCGACGTGGCACAGGATGTACTGGAAGCGACCGCGAAAGCGTATTTAAATGCAGTCAATCGCCAATTGGTGAAGGCGGGACAAAAAATCAGTGTCGCAGCAGGGTGACCCACAACAAGATTGAAAGAGGAGGAATTTTAATGGAGAAAACAATAGCAGTATTGCCAGGAGATGGAATCGGACCAGAAGTGACAGAGGCAGCAGTGAAGGTGCTGCAATCCATTGCGATGCGCTATGGCCATACCTTCCACCTGAAGCATGCATTGATTGGCGGGAGTGCGGTAGATGCACATAATAGTCCGCTGCCGGAAGAAACGGTGGCTGCATGTGAAGCGAGCGATGCGATTCTCCTGGGTGCAGTCGGAGGAGTGAAATGGGATAACCATCCAGCCCATTTGCGTCCGGAAAAAGGTTTGCTGAATATCCGCAAGCATTTTGATTTATTCGCGAACATCCGACCTGTTAAAGCAGTGCCGGCATTGCTTGGGTCTTCTCCATTAAAAGAAGAGGTCGCGAAAGATGTGGACATGGTCATCGTCCGCGAATTGACAGGCGGGCTGTACTTTGCTGAACCGAAACGCCGTTCTGAAAAATCAGCGGTTGATACATTGGTATATACGCGCCGGGAAATCGAGCGGATTGTCGACCAGGCATTCGAAATTGCCCGCGGGCGCAGAGGCAAAGTGACGTCGGTCGATAAAGCGAACGTCCTTGAAACGAGCAAATTATGGCGTGAAGTTGTGGAAGAGCGGAAAGCGGCTTATCCAGACGTCGAAGTCGAGCATATGCTGGTCGATTCGGCCGCGATGAAATTGATCACCGATCCCCGCCGCTTTGATGTCGTTGTGACAGAGAATATGTTCGGTGACATCTTAAGCGATGAAGCGTCGGTTATCACGGGATCGCTTGGCATGCTGCCATCCGCGAGTGTCCGCACAGACGGCTTCGGCTTATACGAACCGGTACACGGATCCGCGCCAGATATCGCGGGGCAGAATAAAGCCAACCCGTCAGCGGCGATCTTGTCGGTTGCCATGATGCTGCGCCATTCATTCGGCCTGCATTCAGAAGCTTCCGCAATTGAAGAAGCGGTAATGGGCGTGCTGGAAGATGGCTATTGCACAGGGGATTTGACGACAGCCGGCAAACGGACTGTTTCGACTGAAACTTTCGTGACGAAAGTCATCGAGGAAGTCGAACGGGAATTTGTATCTGAACACATCATGTATTCTTACGTTTAAGCAAAGGAGCGGGCGCACGATGGCAAAAACGATTATTGAAAAGATTTGGGAACAGCATATCGTCTATGAAGAGGCGGGAAAGCCGGACCTTTTATACATCGACCTTCATTTATTGCATGAAGTCACTTCACCGCAGGCGTTCGAAGGCCTGCGGCTGAATGGCCGCAAAGTGCGGCGGCCGGATTTATGCTTTGCGACGATGGACCACAATGTGCCGACGCGCAACCGCGATCAAATCACCGATCCGATTTCGCGCAAGCAGATCGCAACTTTGCAGCAAAACTGCGATGAGTTCGGGGTTCCGCTTGCGGGCATCAATCATCCCGACCAAGGCATCGTGCACGTCATCGGACCAGAGCTTGGGCTGACGCAGCCGGGCAAGACGATCGTTTGCGGCGATAGCCATACGTCGACACACGGCGCGTTCGGCGCGCTGGCGTTCGGCATCGGCACAAGTGAAGTCGAACACGTGCTATCAACACAGACATTATGGCAATCAAAGCCTAAAACGATGGAAATCCGCATCGACGGTGAACTGGGCTTCGGCGTTTCTTCGAAAGATGTCATCTTGGCGATCATCGCCAAATTCGGCATCGACATGGGAACAGGGCATATCGTCGAGTATACGGGCGATGCCATCCGCAACTTGTCGATGGAAGAGCGCATGACGATCTGCAATATGTCGATTGAAGCGGGAGCGCGCGCTGGGCTGATCAGCCCGGACGACACGACGATCGACTATTTGAGAGGCCGACGCCATGTGCCGCAAGACGAGGCGTTTGAAGAAGCTGCTGCGAAATGGCTTGAGTTGGCGACAGATGAAGATGCGCAATACGATGTGTCGCTCTCCATCCACGCCGATGAAATCTCGCCGTTCGTCACTTGGGGCACCAATCCTTCGATGGGTTCAGGAATTGCAGGCCATGTGCCGTTTGCTGCGGATTACGAAGAGCAGGAAGACCGGGATGCGCTGAAACAGGCGCTGGATTATATGCACCTTGAAGAAGGGGCGGCATTGTCGTCAATTCCGATCCAACACGTCTTTATCGGTTCCTGCACGAATGCACGCTTAGGCGATCTACGGGCAGCTAGCGCCATTGTAGAAGGCCGTACAGTCCATCCATCTGTAACGGCGATTGTCGTACCGGGGTCAGAAACTGTAAAGCGTGCTGCAGAAGAGGAAGGGCTCGATAAAATCTTCCTGGCCGCCGGATTTGAATGGCGCGAAACGGGATGCAGCATGTGCCTGGCGATGAATGAAGATTCTGTTCCGGCAGGAGAACGCTGTGCATCCACTTCCAACCGGAATTTCGAAGGGCGCCAAGGAGCGGGTTCAATGACTCACCTTGTCAGCCCGGTGATGGCCGCTGCAGCTGCAATTGAAGGGCATCTGACAGATGTCCGGAATTATATGAAAGAACCTGTGCCGAGTGCATAACAACACCAAAGGAAAAGGAGGCCGCTTGCAATGAAGCCCATCAACCACATCAATAGCGTCTTGACCCCCCTGGAACGCAAAAATGTCGATACCGACCAAATCATCTCGAAAGAGTTTCTGAAGCGCATCGAACGGACCGGGTTCGGCAAGTATTTATTCTATCATTGGCGATTCCGTCCGGATGGTGCACCGGAAGAAAGCTTTGTCCTGAACGATCCGCGTTTCAAAGGCTCCGAAATTCTGGTCGCACAAGAGAACTTCGGTTGCGGCTCCTCACGCGAGCATGCCCCATGGGCGATTCAAGATTACGGGTTCAACGTCGTCATCGCGCCAAGCTTTGCGGATATCTTCTATAATAACTGTGTGAAAAACGGGATTTTGCCAATCCGTTTGGCGCATGCGGAAGTGGACGAGCTGATTCAAAAAGGCAAACAGGAGCCTTACCGGCTGGAAGTCGATTTAGAGGCACAGACCGTAGCAGGCCAGGACGGCAGCCGCTATTCGTTCACGATCGATCCGTATTGGAAAGAGATGCTGCTAAAAGGCTGGGACGAGATTGCGCTGACATTCCAATTCGAATCGCATATTACGGCATATGAAGCAAAACAAGGCGTGTAACATTCTACTATTACAAGAGGAGATGATCTGCTTGGGAATTCGTACAGTACAGTAGGCTTATTTAATGCATTCGAGAGGTTGGCGCCCATTGTCCATCGCACGCCGTGCAAGCAATCCAGTACGCTGAATGCCATCACCGGCAGCGAGGTTTCATTGAAACTGGAGAACTTGCAGAAAACGGGTTCGTTCAAAGTCCGCGGCGCGTTCAATAAAATCAGCCAGATGACGGAATTGGAATGCGCACGGGGAATCATTGCCGCTTCGGCGGGCAACCACGCGCAAGGTGTGGCACTGGCAGGGCGTGAAAAGGGCGTGCCGGTGACGGTATTTATGCCTGAAGGCACTCCGGAAACGAAAGTGCTGGCGACGCGCCAATACGGTGCCCGAGTTATCATTGCCGGGAAGAATTTCGACGAAGCATACGCAGCGGCGAAAAGGGAGCAATTGGCTACGGGTGCAGCGTTTGTCCATCCGTTTGACGATTTGGCCATCATCGAAGGGCAGGCGACAGTTGCAATGGAGATGCTGCAGCAATGCCCCGACCTGGATACAATCGTTGTACCAGCCGGCGGCGGCGGCCTGCTTGCAGGGACAGCTATCGCCGCCAAGCTGATGCGGCCGGAAATCCGGGTCATTGGCGTGCAGGCGAGAGCCCCTTCCTCTATCGCGTCCATTTTCCACGGCACCAATAATACGGCGGTGCCATTTCTGCCGACCATGGCGGAAGGCATCAAAGTGAAAGAGCCAGGAAAATTGACGACGAAAATCATCCAGGCTTACGTAGACGATGTCATCACCGTCAGTGAGCAGGAAATCGCCTCAGCGATCCTTTTTATGCTTGAACGTGAAAAGATGCTTGTCGAAGGAGCGGGAGCAGCGGCGGTTGCTGCAATGCTCTTTCGACATCTCCCATTTGATTCGGCGCGAACGGGCGTTATCGTCAGCGGCGGCAATTTCGACATCGCCAGACTCGAAGAATGCAGAAAAACCGCTACTGATATCGGTACGGCAAGTTCTTATTAATAGTAGAAGCCCTTTGCTATCCGGCAAAGGGCTTTTTGGCGGGCTGCGGAAAAGTCGGTTTTTTCAGTATGATGGAAATGCGTGCAGAGCGGTTGACATCCTTTTAGGGATTTGTTAATTTAATAAAGTACTTTAACGCTTTAGCAAACTAAAGGAGAATCCATAAATGAATGCAGTAGTGATTGCCGTAATTATCATGCTTGTCTTGAGCCTTCTCCGTGTCAACGTCGTGTTCGCTTTGTTGATCGGTGCACTGGCGGGGGGGCTAGCTGGAAACTTGTCATTTGCAGAAACCATCACCGCCTATACCGACGGACTTGGGGCAGGGGCCACCATCGCGCTCAGCTACGCCATGCTTGGCGGGTTCGCCGTAGCGATCTCGCGCACAGGAATTCCTGAATTGCTGGTTTCTGGCGTCTTGAAGCTCGTCAATAAAGAAGGGGAAGCAACTAGGGAAAACCTGGCGAAAGCATTAATCATCTTTGCGCTGCTGGTGATGGCTATCTTTTCACAGAACCTCATCCCGATTCACATCGCTTTCATCCCGTTATTGGTCCCGCCGATTCTACACATCCTAAACGAACTGCGCATCGACCGCCGTTTGATTGCTAGCGTGCTGACTTTCGGTTTGACTGCGCCCTATATTTTGCTGCCGTATGGCTTCGGGCTGATTTTCCATGAAATTGTTGCCACGCAGATGGAACTTGCAGGATTGCCGATTGATATGGCGGATATTCCGAAAGCGATGGCCATTCCAGTTGCCGGCATGGCGCTCGGCTTGATCATCGCCGTCTTCATTGCGTACCGCAAGCCGCGTGATTATCAGACCGAGCTTACTACTATAGAAGAAACCCGTACGAAAAAAGCATCGAAGAAAGATATTATTGTTACCATTCTGGCTTTGATTGCTGCGCTTTACGGGCAGATCCAGACAGAATCAATGATCATCGGCGCGCTTGCCGGAATCCTCGTATTGTATATCTTCGGTGCGATGAAATGGCGCGACGCAGACGATGTGCTGACAGCCGGCATGCGCATGATGGCCTTTATCGGCTTCGTCATGATTTCGGCGAATGGTTTTGCTTCCGTCATCCAAGCGACCGGTGCCATTGAGCCGCTGGTGGCAAGCTCCTCCGATTTATTCAATGGCAATAAAGGAGCGGCTGCGCTAGCGATGCTCATCATCGGCCTCGTCGTCACGATGGGCATCGGCTCATCGTTCGCGACCATTCCGATCATCGCTGCCATCTTCGTGCCGCTCAGCATGGAGTTCGGCTTCTCGACGCTGGCGATCATCGCCTTGATCGGAACAGCGGGCGCACTCGGCGACGCCGGGTCTCCGGCCTCCGATTCTACGCTCGGCCCGACAGCCGGACTGAACGTCGACGGGCAGCACAACCACATCTGGGATACGTGCGTGCCAACGTTCATCCATTACAATATTCCGCTCGTCGTGTTCGGCTGGATTGCGATTATGCTGCTCGCTTAAAGGTGAATGTTCGGACTATTATCGTATCGGTTGTATAAAGGAAAAATCCTGTTATAATAAAAAAAGCGAATCAGAAAGAATTTCGTGGAAAGCCTTGCGGAATTCTTTTTTCTTTTGTATAATGGTGAATGTTGGTCTTTGACTGCGATGAAGCGAGAGGTTACCGATACACCCGGCCGCTTTGCCATGGCGAGTGATTGGAAAATTTTCGTGGAGAATGTCTATCCAAAATAGGCGAAAGGGAGGGAAAATAATGGCAAAACAAAAAATTCGTATCCGTTTAAAAGCATATGATCATAGAATCCTAGATCAGTCTGCTGAGAAAATTGTGGAAACAGCTAAACGTTCAGGCGCTAGCGTATCGGGTCCGATACCGTTGCCAACGGAAAAGTCAGTTTACACGATCTTGCGTGCTGTCCATAAGTACAAAGATTCTCGTGAGCAATTTGAAATGCGCACACACAAACGTCTAATCGATATCGTTAACCCGACACCACAAACTGTCGATGCGTTGATGAAACTTGATTTACCGTCAGGCGTTGACATTGAAATTAAACTTTAATCGGTGAACGAAATAGAAAAAACACAAAAATTGCAGGAGGTGTGACAACATGACCAAAGGAATCTTAGGTAGAAAAATCGGTATGACGCAAGTTTTTGCTGAGAACGGTGATTTAATCCCTGTAACTGTAGTTGAGGCTGCTCCAAACGTAGTGCTTCAAAAGAAAACAGTTGAGGTTGACGGCTACGAAGCAATCCAATTAGGTTTTGAAGACAAGCGCGAGAAGCTTGCCAACAAACCTTCTAAAGGACACGTAGCAAAAGCGAACACTGCTCCTAAGCGCTTCATTCGCGAACTTCGCAATGTAAACTTAGCTGATTACGAGATTGGTCAGGAAGTCAAAGTAGATGTATTCGCAGAAGGCGACATCGTAGATGTCACTGGAACAACAAAAGGTAAAGGTTTCCAAGGTGTTATTAAACGCCACGGACAATCCCGCGGACCAATGTCCCACGGATCGCGTTACCACCGCCGTCCAGGTTCAATGGGCCCGGTTGCCCCTAACCGCGTTTTCAAACAGAAGAAATTACCTGGTCAAATGGGTGGAACGACAATTACGATCCAAAACCTTGAAATCGTCAAGGTTGATGTGGAACGCAACTTGCTTCTAATCAAAGGTAATGTTCCTGGTTCACGCAAAGCGATGCTTCGCGTAAAAACAGCTATCAAAGCTAACTAATCATTTTTTTGAGGAAGGAGGAAACACGAATGCCTAAAATAGCTTTATTAAATCAAACAGGTTCACAAGTTGGCGACATCGAATTGAACGACTATGTATTCGGTATCGAACCAAATGAATCAGTGTTATTTGACGCAGTAGTGATGCAACGCGCTTCACTTCGCCAAGGTAACCATAAAGTAAAAAACCGTTCTGAAGTAGCAGGCGGCGGTAGAAAACCATGGCGCCAAAAAGGAACAGGACGTGCTCGTCAAGGGTCGATCCGTTCACCACAATGGCGCGGCGGCGGTGTTGTCTTCGGACCGACACCACGTAGCTACAGCTATAAATTGCCTAAGAAAGTACGTCGTTTAGCTCTTCGCTCTGCTCTTTCATCGACAGTAGTTGGAGAAAAATTGATGGTACTTGAAGGTTTGTCGTTTGACGCACCAAAAACAAAGTCATTTACACAATTGATGGGCGACCTTTCAATCGGTAAAAAAGCTTTGTTCGTAACTGCTGACCTTGATGAGAACGTAGCATTGTCTGCGCGCAACATCAAAGGCATGACAGTGGTGTCGGCAACTGGCATCAACGTATTAGACCTGCTTGGACATGACAAAGTCGTTATGACAAAAGCAGCGATCGAGAAAATTGAGGAGGTGCTTAGTTAATGGAAGCACGTGATATTTTAAAGCGTCCGGTCATTACTGAGCGTTCTTCTGAAGTAATGGCAGATAAGAAGTACACTTTTGAAGTGGACACTCGCGCAAACAAAACACAAGTTAAACATGCAGTTCAGGAAATCTTCGGAGTTCAAGTTGAGAAAGTCAACATCATGAACTACAAAGGGAAATTCAAACGCATGGGCAAACACGCAGGATACACTAACAAACGCCGCAAAGCGATCGTTAAATTGACTGCTGACAGCAAAGACATCGAATTGTTCGATATTTAATTTCTTATAAGTTCTTAAAGAACTACTAACGAAGGAGGGAAATAACGTGGGGATTAGAAAATACAAACCTACCACTAACGGTCGTCGTAATATGACGAGTTCGGATTTCGCTGAAATCACAACGAACAAGCCTGAAAAATCGCTTCTACAACCAACTAAGCGTAAAGGCGGCCGTAATAACCAAGGTAAAATTACTGTACGCCATCACGGTGGTGGACATAAACGCCAATACCGTGTTATCGATTTCAAACGTAACAAAGATGGCATTCCAGGACGCGTTGCTACAATCGAGTACGATCCTAACCGTTCTGCGAACATCGCATTGATCAACTATGCTGATGGAGAAAAACGTTACATCTTGGCTCCTAAAGGACTCACAGTTGGAACGCAGATCATGTCAGGCGTTGAAGCTGATATCAAAGCAGGTAACGCACTTCCGTTATCGAACATCCCAATGGGTTCTACAATCCATAACATTGAATTGAAGCCAGGCGGCGGCGGACAACTTGTACGCTCTGCAGGAACTTCAGCTCAGGTATTGGGTAAAGAAGGAAAATACGTAACAGTTCGTTTGCAATCAGGCGAAGTTCGCATGATCCTTGCTACTTGCCGTGCTACTATTGGCGCTGTAGGCAACGAGCAACACGAATTGATCAACATTGGTAAAGCAGGACGTAACCGCTGGAAGGGCAATCGCCCAACAGTCCGCGGATCTGTAATGAACCCTAACGATCACCCACACGGTGGTGGTGAAGGACGTTCGCCAATCGGACGTAAATCACCAATGTCTCCATGGGGCAAACCAACTCTTGGATACAAAACGCGCAAGAAAACGAACAAGTCAGACAAGTTCATCGTGCGTCGTCGTAAAAAATAATTTGATTCCGCTGCGGTTCAATGAAAGAACCGTGGTGCGATCACGAAGGGAGGACCTCAAATGGGCCGCAGCTTGAAGAAAGGACCTTTTGCTGATGATCATCTTTTGAAAAAAGTTGACGCACAAAAGGATTCTGAGAAAAAACAAGTGATTAAAACTTGGTCTCGCCGTTCTACAATTTTCCCGACATTCATCGGACTAACAATTGCAGTATACGACGGACGTAAACACATCCCTGTATACGTGACTGAAGACATGGTTGGCCATAAACTAGGAGAATTTGCTCCAACACGCAAATACGCTAGTCATGGTGCAGACGACAAGAAAACAAGACGTTAATTGAGAGGAGGATTTCCCCATGCAAGCAAAAGCTGTTGCTAGAACAGTACGTATTGCTCCTCGTAAAGTCCGTTTAGTAGTAGATTTAATCCGAGGCAAGCAAATCGGCGAAGCCGTTGCAATTTTGAACCACACTCCGAAAGCATCATCTATTGTTGTTGAGAAGTTGTTGAAATCTGCAGCTGCTAACGCAGAACATAACTACGAAATGGATCTGAACAACTTGTACATCAGTGAAGTATTCGTTGATGAAGGTCCGACATTGAAACGTTTCCGTCCACGTGCAATGGGACGCGCAAGCGCGATTAACAAACGTACAAGCCACATCACACTAGTGGTATCTGACAAGAAGGAGGGATAATTCGTGGGACAAAAAATACATCCAATAGGGATGCGTATCGGAATCATTCGTGACTGGGAGTCCAAATGGTACGCTGAAAAAGACTATGCGACACTTCTTCACGAAGATATTAAAATCCGTGAATACGTCGAAGCACGTTTGAAAGAAGCTTCAGTTTCTAAGATTGAAATTGAGCGCGCTGCAAATCGTGTAAACGTAACAATTCACACTGCGAAACCAGGTATGGTAATTGGTAAAGGTGGTTCTGAAGTAGAAGTGCTTCGCAACCAACTGAACACAATGACTGGCAAGCGTGTACACATCAACATCATTGAAATCAAGAGAGCTGACCTTGATGCGAGATTAGTAGCTGAAAGCGTAGCACGCCAATTGGAAAACCGTGTATCTTTCCGCCGTGCTCAAAAGCAAGCTATCCAACGCACTATGCGTTCTGGCGCTAAAGGGATCAAAACTCAAGTATCTGGACGTTTAGGCGGCGCTGACATTGCGCGTTCTGAACACTACAGTGAAGGTACTGTTCCGCTCCATACGCTACGCGCGGATATCGATTATGCGCATGCAGAAGCCGATACAACTTACGGCAAACTTGGCGTAAAAGTATGGATCTACCGCGGTGAAGTCCTTCCAACTAAGAAGAAATCTGAGGAAGGAGGCAAATAATATGTTAATGCCTAAACGCGTTAAATATCGTCGAGAGCACCGAGGCAAGATGCGCGGAGAAGCTAAAGGCGGCAAAGAAATCGCATTCGGTGAATTTGGTCTCCAGGCTTTAGAATCATCTTGGATCACTAACCGCCAAATCGAAGCAGCACGTATTTCCATGACTCGCTACATGAAACGTGGCGGTAAAGTATGGATTAAAATTTTCCCGCATAAACCTTATACGAAAAAGCCTCTTGAGGTACGTATGGGATCCGGTAAAGGTTCGCCTGAAGGCTGGGTAGCGGTTGTTAAAACTGGTAAAGTAATGTTCGAACTTGCTGGAGTATCTGAAGAAGTGGCACGCGAAGCATTGCGCTTAGCATCACACAAACTTCCGATCAAAACGAAGTTCGTTAAACGCGAAGAAATTGGTGGTGAATCGAATGAAAGCTAAAGAAATCCGTGACTTAACCACTGCTGAGATCGAACAAAAAGTGAAATCACTGAAGGAAGAGCTTTTCAACCTTCGCTTCCAATTGGCTACAGGTCAATTAGAAAATACTGCTCGCATCCGCGAAGTACGTAAAGCGATTGCCCGTATGAAAACTGTGATTCACGAAAGAGTACTCAGTGGCAATAACTGATAAATCGAGAGGAGGTTTGCAAGTATGACTGAGCGTAACCAACGCAAAGTATACACAGGCCGTGTTGTGTCTGACAAAATGGACAAGACCGTTACAGTAATGGTTGAAACTCAAAAGAAGCACTCATTTTATGGCAAACGTGTAAAATACTCTAAGAAATATAAAGCTCATGATGAGCTAAACGAAGCGAAAATGGGCGACATCGTTCGCATCATGGAAACTCGTCCGCTGTCAGCTACAAAACGTTTCCGTTTGATGGAAGTTGTAGAAAAAGCGGTTATTATCTAATTTAAATAATTTCGGAACCTAAGAAATTCCGAAGGGAGGTAACCTAAGTGATCCAACAGGAAACTCGTTTAAAAGTTGCAGACAACTCGGGTGCTCGTGAAGTACTAACAATTAAAGTGCTTGGTGGTTCTGGTCGCAAGACTGCAAACATCGGCGACGTAATTGTTTGTACCGTGAAGAAAGCAACACCAGGTGGCGTTGTCAAGAAAGGTGAAGTCGTTAAGGCTGTCATCGTTCGCACGAAAAGCGGAGCTCGCCGTAAAGACGGCACTTACATTAAATTTGATGAAAATGCATGTGTTATTATTCGTGACGACAAAGGTCCACGTGGAACACGTATTTTCGGACCTGTTGCCCGCGAACTTCGCGACAGCAACTTCATGAAAATCGTTTCACTTGCTCCTGAAGTTCTTTAATAAATCAATGTGCCATACCAAGGAGGTGCGACAGAATGCATGTTAAAAAAGGTGATACAGTTAAGGTAATCTCAGGTAAAGACAAAGGCAAAACAGGTGTTGTTTTGACAGCTCTACCTAAGAAAGACCGTGTGCTAGTTGAAGGTGTAAACATCATCAAAAAGCATACAAAACCGAACCAGGCAAGCCCACAAGGTGGGATTGTCAGCCAAGAAGCAGCGATTCACGTTTCTAACGTAATGTTAATCGACCCTAAATCCGGCGAGCCGACTCGTGTAGGATACAAGGTAGAAGATGGTAAAAAAGTTCGTGTTGCAAAAAAATCCGGTGAAAAATTAGATAAATAAAAATTCCTGAATGAAGGGAGGTACACACATGAACCGCCTAAAAGAAAAATATGTGAATGAAGTCACTCCTGCTCTAGTGAGCAAGTTTGAATATAAATCAGTAATGCAAGTACCCCAAGTAGATAAGATCGTTATTAACATGGGTGTGGGCGAAGCTGTTCAAAACACTAAGTCCCTTGACACTGCTGTTGAAGAACTACAAACGATTTCTGGTCAAAAACCAGTTATTACCAAAGCTAAGAAATCTATCGCTGGCTTCCGTCTTCGTGAAGGTATGCCAATCGGATGTAAAGTTACACTTCGCGGAGAGCGTATGTATGACTTCCTGGATAAATTGATTGCTATCTCACTTCCACGTGTACGTGATTTCCGTGGCGTTTCGAAAAAATCTTTCGATGGACGCGGCAACTACACACTTGGTGTGAAAGAACAATTGATCTTCCCTGAAATCGATTATGATAAAGTTTCTAAAGTACGCGGTATGGACATCGTAATTGTAACAACTGCGAACTCTGATGAAGAAGCTCGTGAGTTATTAACACAATTCGGAATGCCGTTCCAAAAGTAAACGTGAGGGAGGCGTAAACGTGGCTAAAAAATCTATGATCGCAAAACAAAAACGCACGCCAAAGTTTAAAGTACAAGAGTACACACGCTGTGAACGATGCGGACGTCCGCATTCAGTATTACGCAAATTTAAACTTTGCCGTATTTGTTTCCGTGAACTTGCATATGTGGGACAAATTCCTGGCGTTAAAAAAGCCAGCTGGTAATCCCCTAATTTGGGAAGGAGGTAAATGTAATGACAATGACAGATCCGATTGCAGATATGCTGACACGCATTCGTAATGCAAACATGGTTCGTCACGAGAAATTAGAGCTTCCGGCTTCTAATGTGAAAAAAGACATCGCTGAAATTTTGAAGCGTGAAGGTTTCGTTCGTGACGTGGAATATGTTGAAGATGATAAACAAGGTATGATCCGGATTTTCTTGAAATACGGAGCTAATAACGAACGCGTTATTACTGGATTGAAACGCATTTCAAAACCAGGATTGCGTGTATACGCTAAAACTAATGAGGTGCCTCGTGTACTGAACGGTCTTGGGATCGCTTTGGTATCGACATCACAAGGTTTGGTAACTGATAAAGAAGCCCGCGCGAAACAAATCGGCGGAGAAATCATAGCATACGTTTGGTAATTAGCAACAAACGAATGGAGGTGCAAAGAAATGTCACGTGTAGGTAAAAAACCAATCGAGGTTCCTGCTGACGTTACTGTCACTATTGGCGACAATAACGAAGTAACTGTTAAAGGACCTAAAGGCGAGTTGACTCGCAAATTCAACAAAGATATCGCAATCGTTCTTGAAGACAACGTGGTAACATTATCACGCCCGTCTGAATCGAAAGATCACCGCACAATTCACGGAACTACTCGTGCTTTGCTTGCTAACATGGTTCTTGGAACTTCACAAGGATTCGAGCGTACGCTTGAATTGGTAGGGGTTGGATACCGTGCTCAGCTGCAAGGTCAAAAATTGGTTCTTAACGTAGGTTACTCTCACCCGGTTGAATTCACTCCGGAAGAAGGCCTTACAGTTGAAGTTCCAGCTAACACAAAAGTTATCGTTAAAGGCATCGACAAAGAACGCGTTGGAGCTCTTGCTTCTAACATCCGCCAAGTTCGTCCGCCAGAGCCGTATAAAGGCAAAGGTATCCGTTACGAAGGTGAGAAAGTTCGCCGCAAAGAAGGTAAAACAGGTAAATAATGCTGCTTAGGCAGGATGAAAGGAGTGACCTCAGTGATTACGAAACTCGATAAAAACGCATCTCGTAAAAAGCGTCATGCTCGTGTACGTTCAAAAATCACGGGTACAGCAACACGCCCGCGTTTAAACGTATTCCGTTCGAATAAATACATCTACGCTCAATTGATCGACGATACTAACGGCGTAACACTTGTAAGTGCATCATCTATGGATAAAGATTTCACAGGCGATTCAACTGGCAACGTGGAAGCAGCAGCTAAAGTCGGCGAAACAATCGCAAAACGTGCTACTGAAAACGGTTTGACATCGATTGTTTTTGACCGCGGTGGTTATTTATATCATGGACGTGTAAAAGCATTGGCAGAAGCTGCACGTGAAAATGGTTTACAATTTTAAAAGAAGGAGGGACACATTTCATGCGTCGTATTGATCCAAACAAACTTGAACTTGAAGAACGCGTAGTTACGATTAACCGCGTAGCGAAAGTTGTAAAAGGTGGACGTCGTTTCCGTTTCTCCGCATTAGTTGTTGTAGGCGACAAAAATGGTAATGTCGGTTTTGGTACTGGTAAAGCACAAGAAGTTCCAGATGCTATCCGTAAAGCTATTGAAGATGCGAAGAAAAACCTTATTGAAGTACCAATGGTTAAAGGTACAACTCCACACTTAGTAATCGGTCGCTTTGGTGCTGGCCAAATTCTTATCAAACCGGCTTCTCCGGGTACTGGTGTTATTGCTGGTGGACCTGTCCGTGCGGTACTTGAACTTGCTGGAGTACAAGACATCTTGTCGAAATCTCTAGGTTCAAACACACCAATCAACATGGTTCGTGCAACTATCAACGGTTTGACTCAACTGAAAAGTGCTGACCAAGTTGCAAAACTTCGCGGCAAAACTACAGAAGAGCTATTAGGATAAGGAGGGAAAATTACATGGCAACTAAACTAGAAATTACCCTCACAAAATCTGTGATCGGCGCTAAGCCATCACAACGTAAAACTGTCCAGTCATTAGGCTTGCGCAAAATGCACCAGACAGTAGCGCACCAAGACAATGCAGCCGTTCGCGGAATGCTTGATAAAGTCGCTCATTTAGTAACTATCAAAGAAGTTTAATCCCTGATTTCTATAGAAGGAGGTGCCAACCACATGAAACTTCATGAATTAAAACCAGCAGAAGGTTCACGCAGTTCAAGAAAGCGTATCGGACGCGGTATCGGTTCAGGTACTGGTAAAACAGCAGGTAAAGGCCATAAAGGTCAAAACGCACGTTCTGGCGGCGGAGTTCGTCCAGGATTCGAGGGTGGTCAAAACCCATTGTTCCGTCGTTTGCCTAAACGTGGATTTACGAACATTAACCGTAAAGACTATGCTATTGTCAACCTTGATGTATTGAACCGTTTCGACGAGGGCACGGAAATTACACCTGCATTGCTTATCGAATCAGGTTATGTCAGCAACGAACGTTCTGGAATCAAGATTCTTGGCAATGGTAGCTTAGAGAAGAAAATGACTGTTAAAGCTCACAAATTCTCTGGAACAGCAAAAGAAGCGATTGAAGCTGCCGGCGGACAAACCGAGGTGCTTTAATGTTTCAGACAATCTCAAATTTTATGCGCGTGACTGATATTCGAAATAAAATTATCTTTACTTTACTAATGCTCATCATTTTCCGTATCGGGACTTTCATTCCGGTACCGAATGTTGACGCAAATGTATTGCAAGCTACTGATCAAGCTGGCTTGATCGGATTCTTAAATACTTTCGGTGGAGGCGCCCTAGCTAATTTCTCGATTTTAGCAATGGGGATCATGCCATACATCACAGCGTCAATCATCGTGCAATTATTGCAGATGGATGTTGTGCCGAAGTTTGCAGAGTGGGCGAAACAAGGTGAAGTCGGAAGACGGAAACTTGCTCAATTCACTCGCTATTTCACAATTGTTCTTGCCTTTATCCAAGCGATTGGTATGTCTTACGGATTCAACCAGATTTATGGTGGATCTTTAATACAGGACGATTCGATTGCAACTTATGCTGTAATCGCAATTGTTTTAACTGGCGGTACTGCATTTCTACTGTGGCTTGGTGAGCAGATTACGGCAAAAGGTGTGGGGAACGGTATTTCGATTATCATCTTCGCTGGGATTGTCGCTGCAATACCTGGAGCTGTCAACCAATTGTACGCACAGCAAATCGAAGGAGCTGGTTCTCAGCTTGCGATTAACATCGCCCTTCTGGTCTTGCTTGCACTAGCAGTTGTTGCTGTTACTGTTTTGGTCATCTACGTTCAGCAAGCGCTGCGTAAAATTCCGATCCAGTATGCAAAACGCGTTGCTGGCCGCGGCCAGACAACAAGTGCACAACAAACGCATTTACCTTTGAAAGTGAACGCGGCCGGAGTTATCCCGGTTATCTTCGCAGTAGCGTTTATCATTACGCCGCAAACCATCGCTTCTTTCTTTGGCGCCAACGCGGTTACGGATGCAATCCAGAATACATTTGACTACACTCGTCCTGTCGGCATGATCATTTATGTCGCTTTGATTGTAGCTTTCACTTATTTCTATGCATTCATTCAGGTTAATCCTGAAAACGTGTCGGACAATCTGAAAAAGCAAGGTGCTTATATTCCGGGAATCCGTCCGGGTAAAAATACGCAAGATTATTTAACAAGCGTGCTGTACCGTTTGACATTCGTCGGAGCGATTTTCCTATCCGTTATCGCAGTAATGCCAATTTTCTTCACCAACCTGATGGGCTTGCCGCAATCGGCGCAAATCGGTGGTACAAGTCTATTGATCGTGGTAGGGGTAGCGCTGGAGACGATGAAACAATTGGAATCTCAGCTTGTTAAACGTCATTATAAAGGCTTTATGAAATAATCAGGGGTTTTAGGGGCGTGTTAAAACGTTCCTTCTCCACTTGTCTGAGGGGGCAAACGTATGAATATCGTATTAATGGGTCTACCTGGTGCCGGAAAAGGCACTCAAGCGGACAGAATTGTTGAGAAGTACGACATCCCTCATATTTCTACAGGTGATATGTTCCGGGCCGCTATCAAAGGCGGAACGAAACTAGGCTTGGAAGCAAAATCGTTCATGGATAAGGGAGCATTAGTTCCCGATGAAGTGACTATCGGTATCGTCCGTGAGCGTCTTAGCGCAGCGGATTGTGAAGAAGGTTTCCTATTGGATGGCTTTCCACGTACAGTCCCACAAGCTGAAGCGCTGGAATCTCTTCTTGCTGATCTTGGCAAAAGAATCGAGCATGTCGTAAACATCCAAGTTGAACAAGACGAACTTGTTAAACGATTAACGGGTCGCCGGATTTGCAAAGTGTGTGGCACAGCTTACCATCTCGTATTTAACCCGCCTCAAAAAGACGGTGTATGCGATAAAGATGGCGGCGAACTATACCAGCGCGAAGACGACAATCCTGAAACCGTCACAAACCGTTTAGAAGTTAACATTAAACAAACTCAGCCGCTTCTTGATTTCTACGAAGACAAAGGCGTGCTGAAAAATATAAATGGACAGCAGGACATTCAAAAGGTATTTGCTGACATTGATGCTCTTCTAAAGGGCGACCGAGGCTAATCTTCGGCGCCGGGCGCAGTTAGTTGCCTCCATGTGGCTTTAAGGAGCGACGGAGATATGAATTTTCGAGAGCTGCAAAAGCAAACAAGGCTTGTTATAGGAAGTCTGATGCAGGGTTCACAAAGTGCAATTCGGCATGGGAAATAGTATAATGGGTTTCGTGGAAGCATCTGTGTAACGGGTTTGGAACTCATCCAAGGCAGTCCGGACGGTCGAGGAAACATGAGTCAGGCTGGATTAACCGGATTACCCCCTCTCCGCAATTTGCGGGCAGTGGAACTCGGAGACTGTCTTTCGAATGTCACTCATGCATTCCTGGTGAATGAATATCGTAGTATTATTCAATCAGCAAATACTGTTTGAAGATGAGAACCTGATTTGTATACAGAAGGGAGACTGGGTCGATGGCGAAAGACGATGTAATTGAAATCGAAGGAACAGTCGTTGAGACTTTGCCTAACGCGATGTTTAAAGTGGAACTGGAGAACGGCCATACGATTCTTGCGCATGTATCAGGCAAGATCCGCATGCATTTCATCCGCATTCTGCCGGGGGATAAAGTAACAGTGGAACTTTCTCCTTACGATTTAACACGCGGTCGTATCACATACCGTTTTAAATAATCTTTTGCACTCCGGACTACTAAGGAGGTTGGGTTAGATGAAAGTGAGACCATCTGTAAAACCGATCTGTGAAAAATGTAAAGTTATTCGCAGAAACGGTAAAGTAATGGTAATCTGTGAAAATCCGAAACACAAACAAAGACAAGGCTAATAAGAAGGAGGTGCATCACACATGGCACGTATTGCTGGTGTTGACATTCCACGCGACAAACGCGTTGTTATTTCATTAACATACATTTTCGGTGTTGGTAAAACTACTGCTCAGAAAGTACTTTCAGGAGCTGGTATCTCTGAAGATACTCGCGTTCGCGATCTTACTGAAGACGAGTTGAACAATATCCGTGAGCAATTGGATCAATTTAAAATTGAAGGTGACCTACGCCGTGAAGTTTCTATGAACATCAAGCGATTGATGGAAATTGCTAGCTTCCGAGGTATCCGCCACCGCCGTGGACTACCTGTTCGCGGACAAAATACGAAGAACAATGCGCGTACGCGTAAAGGTCCTCGTAAAACTGTAGCTAACAAGAAAAAATAATCAGTAAAGGAGGTATCTTCCTAACATGGCACGTAAACAACAAACTCGTAAGCGTCGTGTGAAAAAGAATATCGAATCTGGTATTGCTCACATCCGCTCAACATTTAACAACACAATCGTTACGATTACAGATATGCAAGGAAATGCAGTATCATGGTCAAGCGCTGGTGCTCTAGGATTTAGAGGTTCACGTAAATCTACGCCTTTCGCTGCTCAAATGGCTGCTGAAACTTGTGCTAAAACTTCGATCGAACACGGTCTTAAAACTCTAGAAGTTACAGTTAAAGGTCCTGGTTCAGGTCGTGAGGCTGCTATCCGTGCGCTTCAAGCTGCCGGACTAGAAGTTACAGCTATCAAAGATGTAACTCCAGTACCTCATAACGGTTGCCGTCCGCCAAAACGCCGTCGCGTATAATCGTTAATCTGAATAGGATTTTTGAACATCACGACTTACTGAATGTGTTCCGAATCGTTGCGAAAGTCTGTGACTATCGAATTCTTGATGAAACGAAAATACCGACGTTTTGAAGGAGGGTAAAATGAATGCTCGAAATAGAAAAACCGAAAATTGAAACGGTCGAGATCGACAACACTGCTAAATACGGCAAGTTTGTTGTTGAACCGCTTGAGCGTGGATATGGAACTACTTTAGGAAACTCCTTACGTCGAATCTTACTTTCATCTTTACCAGGCGCTGCTGTTACTTCGATTCAAATTGACGGTGTCTTGCATGAATTCTCCACTGTTGAAGGTGTAGAAGAAGATGTAGCATCAATCATCTTGAATATTAAGAAACTGGCACTGAAAATTTACTCTGACGAAGAAAAAGTCATTGAAATTGATGTAAAAGGTGATGGAACGGTTACGGCTGCAGATATCACACACGACAGTGATGTGGAAATTCTGAATCCGGATCTATATATTGCAACAATCGCTAAAAACGGACACCTGCGTATGCGCATGTATGCGAACAGAGGCCGTGGATACGCTCGTGCAGATCAGAACAAACGTGAAGATCTACCGATCGGCGTTATTCCGATTGACTCTATTTACACTCCAGTATCACGCGTGAACTTCCAAGTGGAAAACACACGTGTGGGCCAGCTCGCTAATTTTGATAAATTATCTCTTGATGTATGGACAGATGGCAGCATTGGTCCTAAAGAGGCAATTGCACTTGGTGCGAAAATTTTTACTGAGCATTTAAATATCTTCGTTGGATTGACTGATGAGGCTCAAACGGCTGAAATCATGGTTGAAAAAGAAGAAGACCAAAAAGAAAAAGTGTTGGAGATGACTATCGAAGAACTTGATCTCTCGGTCCGTTCTTACAACTGTTTAAAACGTGCGGGTATCAACACGGTACACGAACTGGCAAGCAAGTCGGAAGACGACATGATGAAAGTACGCAACCTCGGACGCAAATCACTTGAAGAAGTTAAAGTGAAGTTAGAAGATTTAGGGTTGGGCCTTCGCAAGGAAGACTGACACTTATAATCGGATCCGATATATTTAACAAAGGAGGGAAACTTCAATGAGAAAGCTACAACGTACAAGTTCTCAGCGTAAAGCACTATTACGTGACCTTACAACAGACTTAATCGTTCATGAACGCATTCAAACGACTGAAGCTCGTGCGAAAGAAGTTCGTTCAACTGTAGAAAAAATGATTACGCTTGGCAAAAGTGGAGATCTTCACGCACGCCGTAAAGCTGCAGCATTTATTCGCCGTGAGTTAGTAACTACTGCTGACGCAGAAGGCAACGAAAACACAATCTTTGCTTTGCAAAAATTGTTTGATGACGTTGCACCACGCTACGCAGAACGCCAAGGCGGTTACACTCGCATCATGAAAATGGGGCCTCGTCGCGGAGATGGCGCACCAATGGTAATTATCGAATTAGTTTAATTTGAATCAGCAGGTTCAAGTTAGATCCTCCAGCTGAACTTCAGCCGGAGGGACAATTGATTTACTGGAAGAGGGTTCATGCCCTCTTCTTTTAGCATTATGGTTTATACGACACTCATGAAAAGCTGAGCGTTATGATGAGCGAGTCTTCGGACGGCGTCTTGTCTAGCTCTACGCACCTCATTCAACCCTGGCTTAAGCAACCGGGGCGCCATAGAGACAGAAAAGCGCATTTCTCTGAATGAGGTGCGCGCTTTTTTTTATCCATTTTTAGTTTTACAATTGCTTATGAGACCGAGTAGAGTAGAGGTAGTTTGCAATTTAGGGGAGGCTAGCAGAGATGAATTCGATTATTATGTCATTAGAAAATGTGACATTTACATATGCGCCAGAAGACGAGTCGGTTCGGCCAGCAGTCGCAGACCTTTCTTTCACGATAGAAGAAGGAGAGTGGATTGCGCTGGTCGGACATAACGGCTCAGGCAAATCAACGATCGCCAAGCTGATGAACGGTTTGCTGTTCCCGAATTTCGGTAAAGTGACGGCAATGGGCAAACCGATGTCCGAAGAAACGCTATGGGATATCCGTTCACAGATGGGGATGGTGTTCCAAAACCCCGACAACCAATTTGTCGGTGCGACGGTGCAGGACGATGTGGCTTTCGCTTTGGAAAACAATGGCGTACCGCATGAGGAAATGGTGGTACGTGTAAAGGAATCATTGCGCCAAGTGAAGATGGAAGATTATATGGACCAGGAGCCTCATCATTTATCCGGTGGACAGAAGCAGCGCGTGGCAATTGCCGGCGCATTGGCTTTGCGGCCGCGGCTGCTGATTTTAGATGAAGCGACATCGATGCTTGATCCACAGGGGCGCATGGAAGTGATCGAAACAATCCGTGAGCTGAGAAAAGCGACCGGTTTGACGGTCATCTCCATTACACATGACTTGGAGGAAGCGGCATTGGCGGACCGGCTGATTGTCATGAACCAGGGGCATAAACAATTGGAAGGCAACCCGGAGCAAGTATTCCGTTCGGGAAGCGAATTGATGGAGCTGGGATTGGATTTGCCATTTGCGATGCGCATGACGCATTTATTGCGCAAAGAAGGCCTAGATATTAAAGGCGAGCATATGACAGAAGATAAGTTGGTGGATGAGTTATGGACATCTTACTCCAAGATGTAGGGTACAGCTATGCGAAAGATACGCCATTTGAAAAACGCGCATTGCATCACGTGAATCTGCACATCCCGTCCGGATCCTATACAGCGATCATCGGCCATACCGGTTCCGGAAAGTCGACTGTTCTGCAGCATTTGAACGCGCTGCTGAAACCGACGGAAGGCACCGTGATGATCGGCGAACGGAAAATAGAAGCGGGGACAAAGGCGAAAAATCTGCGTGATATCCGCCGCCAAGTCGGCATTGTCTTCCAATTTCCGGAACAGCAGCTGTTTGACGAGACCGTCTTGAAAGACATCATGTTCGGGCCTTTGAATTACGGTGTGCCGGAAGAAGAAGCAAGCCGGCGCGCACGCGAATTGGTCCAGCAGCTTGGGCTTCCAGAGGATGTGCTGGAAAAGTCGCCGTTCGACCTGTCGGGCGGGCAAATGCGCCGAGTGGCGATAGCGGGCGTCCTCGCGATGGAACCGGACGTATTGGTGCTTGATGAACCGACAGCGGGGCTGGATCCAAGAGGCCGCCGTGAAATCATGGATCTTTTCTACCGGCTCCATGTTGAAAAAGGGCTGACGACGGTACTCGTTACGCATAGCATGGAAGATGCCGCGCGCTACGCCGACCAGATTGCAATCATGCATGGCGGCAAATGTGTGGTGACAGGTGATCCGGTCACTATCTTTTCCAATGAAGAGCAATTGCATGATTACCGGCTTGAACCGCCGCGTTCAGTCCGCCTGCAGCGGCAATTCGAAGAAAAGATGGGCATCAAACTGGACGCCATTTCCCTGACCGAGGAAGCCTTGGCGAAAAACATCGCGCAGGCGCTTCAGAAAGGGCGTGACGCAGAATGATTGAGAAAATGATCTTCGGCCGTTATATCCCCGGCGACTCAATTGTCCACCGGATGGATCCGCGTGCCAAAATCCTCTTCGTGTTTATTTTTATCGCGGTGGTTTTTGTAGCGAATAATGCGTTGACTTACGGCATTTTGTTGGGCTTCACGCTGTTTGTTGTATTTTTGTCGAAAATCCGCCTGTATTTTCTGGTGACAGGATTGAAACCGGTCTTTATTTTATTGATATTCACATTCCTCTTGCATATTTTCTTTACGCGCGAAGGGGATGTGCTGCTGAGCATCGGCTTTATCGAAATTTATGAGGAAGGGCTGCGGCAAGGTATCTTCCTGTCGGTCCGCTTCCTGGTGCTGGTGTTCATCACGAGCATCTTGACGCTGACGACTTCACCGATTTCCATAACTGATGGCATTGAAACTTTGCTTGGGCCGTTCAAGCGCGTGAAGCTTCCGGTGCACGAGCTGGCACTGATGATGTCGATTTCGCTGCGCTTTATCCCGACCTTGATGGATGAGACGGGAAAAATCATGAAGGCGCAGATGGCCAGGGGGTCGGATATCGGCTCTGGACCTGTGAAAGAACGCATCAAAGCGGTTGTGCCTTTACTGATTCCGCTGTTTGTCAGCGCCTTTAAACGGGCGGAAGACTTGGCGACAGCGATGGAAGTGCGCGGCTATCGAGGCGGTGAAGGCCGCACCCGCTACCGCCAGCTCGACTGGGGCTTTAAAGATACATTCAGCATGGCGCTGCTTGTCGGTTTGACAGCTGTTCTTTGGTATTACCGGACATAAGGAGAGAAAGCATGAAACGAATGAAAGCGAAAATCGCCTATGACGGGTCCGGTTTTGCGGGCTACCAGGTCCAGCCGGATTCGCGTACGGTGCAGCAAGAATTGATGAAAGTTTTGAAGACGATCCATAAAGGCGGAATCGTGCAAGTGGTGGCGAGCGGGCGGACGGATGCGAAAGTGCATGCGACCGGCCAAGTCATCCATTTTGATACGCCGCTGTCGATTCCGGACAGCGGCTGGCTGAAGGCGCTCAATGTGCTGCTGCCGGAAGACATCCGGGTGGCGGAGATCCACGAGGCTCCTGAAGGTTTCCACGCGCGCTACCACGCGGCGGGGAAGACCTACCGCTACAAATGGGACCGCAGCCAAGTGATCAGCCCGTTCACCCGTAATTACATGGTGCATATCAAGCAGCGGCCTGACCTTGTGAAAATGCAGCAAGCGGCCGAAGCGTTTATCGGCACCCATGATTTTTCGAGTTTCTGTGCCGTCAATACGGGCGTCGTCGATAAAGTCCGGACGGTGAGGCGCCTGGAATTTGAGGAGCACGGGGAAGAGCTCCACATGGTCATCGAAGGATCCGGCTTCCTTTATAATATGGTGCGCATCATCGCAGGTACCTTGATGGAAGTCGGGCTCGGCAGAAAAAACGTGTCGGAAGTGGCGGACATCATTGCTGCCAAAGAGCGGGGAGCGGCTGGAAAAACAGCTGCGGCCCACGGTTTATACCTTGAAAATGTGGAGTATGATTGCTGAAACAACTTTTCCTGGTGTATTTTGAAAAACCCTTGACTTTCCACCCGATTCGTTATAACATGATGTATGGTATTTTCATTACCCCCACGATATGCCCCGGAAGGTTATTTGTGTTAAGGGATAACGAAAAAACGGAACAACGGACATGTGCCAACGGGACTTGGTGCATGATTAATAACAGAGATGATATTTTAGGAGGACAATATACATGCGTACAACATTCATGGCTAAAGGTCACGAAGTCGAGCGTAAATGGTTGGTTGTCGATGCAGAAGGGCAAACTCTTGGACGTTTAGCTTCTGAAGTCGCTTCAATCTTACGTGGTAAATACAAACCAACATTCACACCAAACGTTGACACTGGTGATCACGTGATCATCATCAACGCTGACAAAATCCACTTGACTGGTAAAAAACTATCAGACAAAATCTACTACCGCCACACACAATACAGCGGTGGTTTGAAACAGCGCACAGCACTTGAAATGCGCACTAAATACCCGACTAAAATGCTTGAATTGGCTATCAAAGGGATGCTTCCAAAAAACTCTCTTGGCCGTCAGACGTTCAGAAAACTTCATGTTTATGCTGGACCAGACCATAACCACCAAGCACAACAACCAGAAGCTTACACGCTTCGCGGATAATCATACGTAAATAAGAGGAGGATACACCTTTGGCACAAGTTCAATATATTGGTACAGGTCGCCGTAAAAACTCTACAGCTCGCGTACGTTTAGTACCTGGCGACGGCACAATTACAATCAACAAACGTGACGTATCGGATTACGTTCCATACGAAACTCTTGAGCAAATCATCAAGCAGCCACTAGTTGCTACTGAAACTCTAGGAAGCTACGACGTCCTAGTAAACGTAAACGGCGGTGGATTCACTGGACAAGCTGGCGCAATCCGCCACGGTATCGCTCGCGCTCTACTTACTGTAGACCCTGCTTTCCGTCCAGCGTTGAAATCTGCTGGGTTGTTAACACGTGACCCACGTATGAAAGAACGTAAAAAACCAGGTCTTAAATCAGCACGTCGCGCACCTCAGTTCTCAAAACGTTAATTTTTCCAAAACCCCTTTTCTCTTCGGAGCAAAGGGGTTTTGTTCTGTCCAGGGAGAAAAGGCAGAATTGATTTAAAATAAAGTCTGCTATGTTATACTTTACGGTGAGCAAAAGTGAGAAGGAGTGTATCCATATGTTGAATGAAGCACAAGTTCGCGAATTACTGGGGACGTTGCAAGACCCGTTTTTACATAGATCGCTGACTGAAACAAACGGCATTACGTCGGTCACGATAAAAGAAGAGAAAAAACACGTCAGCGTGAAGCTGGCTATCGCTAAAACGAACACGCCTGAACAGATGCAGTTGCAGATGAAGGTTGTTGAAATTCTGAAAGAAGCGGGAGCGGGTTCTGTCGGCATCCGTTTTGAAGAACTGCCTCCAGAAGCATTGGCGCAATTCCGCGGCACTGCGAATGAATCAGAAGCACAAGACCTGCTGTCGCCATTGAACAAAGTTGAATTCATTTCGATCGCCAGCGGCAAAGGCGGCGTCGGCAAATCGACAGTATCCGTAAACTTGGCTGTCGCGCTTGCACGCCTTGGCAAAAAAGTGGGCTTGATCGATGCGGATATCTACGGTTTCAGTGTGCCGGATATGATGGGCATCGATAAATCGCCGGTCGTCCGGGGCAACACAATCATTCCGGTAGAACGTTTCGGCGTCAAAGTGATTTCAATGGGCTTTTTTGTCGAAGACAATATGCCAGTCGTATGGCGCGGCCCGATGCTCGGGAAAGTCTTGGATCAATTCTTCCGCGACGTTGAATGGGGCGAATTGGATTATTTGCTGCTGGACTTGCCGCCAGGGACAGGCGACGTAGCGCTGGATATCCACCAGATGCTGCCGGCCTCAAAAGAAATCGTCATTACGACACCGCATCCGACTGCAGCGTTTGTTGCTGCGCGTGCAGGTGCGATGGCCATTCAGACCAATCACGAAGTGCTGGGAGTCATCGAGAACATGTCGTGGTTCGAAAGCAAAGAAACGGGCAAGAGGGAATACCTTTTCGGCAAAGGAGGCGGTCCGAAGCTTGCTGAAGAGCTGCAGGCTCCATTGCTTGGACAGATTCCACTGGGCCAGCCGGATTGGAACGAAGCGGATTTCGCACCGTCTGTTTATACAGCCGACCATCCGACCGGGAAAATTTATGAAGACATCGCAACACAATTGCTAAATCAATTCGCTAAAAAATAATCAATCGAGTCCGGCTGCGCATCGCACAGCCGGGCTTTTCCTATTTATGAACAGAATGCCATCGATTTCATGCTTTGTTCACATCCACGGGTCGGGCTTGATGGATTTTTTGCCGCCAGGTTGGTACAATCTTAAGAGGATTTCATACAATGGAGGCATTAATGTGACAATACGAAATTGGGTTAAATTTTTTATAAATGCTCTTTTTATCGGCGGAGCAATCACCGGGATACTTGGTTTGTTCATCCGCTGGGATGATGTTTTCGCAGAAGCTTTTGCAAATGGCCAATGGGGAGAGATACTCGCAGGCGTTGCTTGGATGGTCGTTGTCGGGATGACGATGAGCATGATCAGCCAGATGGGCTTTTTCGCGTACCTGACGATTCATCAATTCGGCGTCAATATGTTCCGGACGCTGCGTTTATGGAATTGGGTGCAGCTGTTAATCATTGCGATCGTTATTTTTGATTTGATCGTCTTCCGATTTGCACCGAATGCGGATACGGGAAGCCAGCAACTATTATATGGCGTATTGTTGGCGATCTTGCTCGGAGTTTCATTGGTTACCGCATATTTCAAAGCAAAATGGACAACTAAGAACACATTCATTTCAGCTTTGTTCTTTATGATTGTCATCACGACTTTGGAATGGCTTCCAGCTTTGATGGTCAAAGCCGATAACATCGACAGCTGGGTGGCATTGCTGCTGTTCCCTTTCCTGTCGGTGAATGCTTACCAGCTATTGGCGTTGCCGAAGTACAATGCCAAATCGGATATCGACCGCGAGAAGCTTGAGGAGCGGAAGGCTGCACGGAGACTGGCAGCCCAAGCAAGCCCGAAAAAATAAAGATGCAAAAAGCAAAGCCGACCGGATTTCTCTTGCTGAGAGATCCGGTCGGCTTTTTTTGGAGAGGAATAGCAGAAGAGCATTTGCCGAAAAAAATTGATGCAAAAAAACGCGGAATTTTCCGACGCGGATTTCTTTCAGGCTTCTGGCAGCTGGAGCGCTTGAAACAAGAGATGAGGAATGCAGGCGGCGCAAGGGTTTAGGCGCAATTGAAGAAGGAAGTACAAAGAAAGAAGTGCGCAAAGAAAAAGAACTGAAAGAAAAAATCTCAAAGGTGTTGACAGGAGTATAAACATGCTTTAATATAATAAAAGTCGCCAAGCAACAACGAGCTACACAAACACAGATGGCGGCACACAACATGAACCTTGAAAACTGAACAGCAAAACGTCAACGAAAGACGTCACGAGCGCTTCGGCGCGAGAACGGCTTTTGCGAGGGTTGCCTTTGGCAATCGGAGCAAAGCTTTTCAAAT